>JAYEFP010000001.1:0-3813 GCA_034715975.1 Candidatus Bipolaricaulota bacterium
CAACTACCGTTCCGGCTACTTCCGACCTGCCCACCCAATGTACGCCTCCACCCATATCCAATGTACACGATACACCGACGACAAACATCTCACCCCTCACGCTAGTAATGTACGAGGCTGCTTTTCCGACTTGTTCCCCGCCCAAGCTCTTAATTCCAGTCCTAAACAGAACTAGCAACAACCGCAGTCGGAAAAGTAGCCTGTCCCCTTTTTCTCATGCTCGCTGTCGGTAGAGCCGCTTGTCGACTGCTTGCGCCATCCTCTCTGGGTCGACGCAATCGTCCAAGAAACGCGAGACGCGCGTTGCTTGTGCGCGCGGATCAGCAAGCACATCGTTGTATTGCACGTACAATACATCGATGTGTACCTGCTCGGAAAGCCATATCTCGATTTTCTGCAAGTGCTTTCGTGAGACTTTCGCAATCTTATCATCGCTCACTGCATCCGGGTCCTCCCCACGACGGATGAGCATCTTCCGTTGCGAGGCAAGGATCTCCTCCATCCTCCTCTGCATGAAAATCACCTTGTATTCGTGGTTGTCAGGCAGATATTGCAGGAGAGCTGAGATCATCTTGACGACCTTCCCCTCTGCCAGTGGGAGCCAGGTCTTATCGTGCTCGATCTCTTTCACACGCTCAAATTCGTAATACCCCTTCGGATTATCGCCGTCGGCCTGGCGGATATTGTCGGTGAGGACTATCATCCCTCCTGCCTGGAGCATCATCATCATCATCGACGTCCCTGAGCGAGGTAGCCCAGAGACGATGGTAATTGTCTTGTCATTCATTGCTCGTTGATCTTACCTCACATTGAGCTGCAGGGGGTAGTGATTGCGGGAATTGACCCAACCAGTTTACCCTTAGAGAAGGGAACACACTCTGACAGCAACCGCTTTTGCAGCAAGGCTAAAGGCATCTTGCAGCATTCAGGTTTCGCCGTAGAACGAGCGTACGTCTTCTCCTTGACAAGAAAACATTTCCGGCGCACAATATGAATGAACATTCATTCATAAGGAGAACCATGGTTGCTAATCAAGAAGAAAAGCAGGATCTGATCCGCCAAGCGGCGATTCGTGCTTTCTCGCGCAATGGGTTCTACAACACGCGTGCCGAGGAGATCGCGCGTGAGGCGGGGATCGCGGTGGGAACGATCTACAACTACTTCGCCAATAAGGAAGAGATCCTCCTTTCGATCTTCAAGACGGAGTTCGATGAACGGATACAGGTCTTTCACGACATGCTTGGAAGCGATCTTCCAATTACAGACAAGATCGGCCAAATCCTTGAGGATCACTTTTCTCGGTTGAGTGATCACGGCGATCTTGCAGCGCTCCTCATCCAAGAGAGATTCAATCCAGGCCCGGGTTTTCGCACGAAACTTCTCGACTTATACAAGGAGATGATTGCCCGCATTGAGCATCTTATCCAAGAGGGAATCGAGAAGAACTGGGTCCGCGAGTGTCATCCCCGCATCATCGCCTACGCCATTCTCGGCGTGGTGGAATCACTGAGCGTCTATGCGTTGACGTATCCCGAGGAGGCAGAACAGGGAATCCTCGCCGATGCACCAGACGAACTTGCAGACCTCATTTGGAAGGGTCTACATAAGGAGGGAACTAATGAAACGAGTTAACAAGATTATTGTGTTAGCACTGCTTGCGTTGTTGCTCGTCGCAAACGTACAGGCCTTCGCGCAGCAGAGCCAGACACAGATAAAGGCACGTCTGCTTCTGGTGGATGAGACGAAGACCTTCGCCTCGACGATGCGCGTGGGTGCGCTGGCAGGAATTTTGAACAAGACGGGAATGGTCGACCTCTCGGTCAAGATGATCGACGTCGATTCAAGCTATGCCGACCCACTGGCAGGACTTGAGGCGAGCGAACAGCCGTACGACCTCGTGCTGATTATCCCCAAAGGGATCGATGACGCCTCGATCTCGCAGATCTGGCTGGTGAGTGAGTACTACGAAACCTTGAGCCCACAATATGCCCTTCTGGCTGGACTCTCCAGTATCGTTGACCAGGTCTTCCAGGGTTTGGCCACTGCCACGGATGTCTCAGAGGACCTGTGGCCTGCCGGATACGCCGCCCTGTACCACGAACAAGGATGGCTTAGATGAGGCGATTCTTCGAGTTCATCGCCGATCATCCCTATATGACAATTGGTGTAATCCTTGCTATTACGGTTGCATTTGCTTCGTTCGTGCCGCGCCTACACACCGACACCAACTTCAAGAACTACATGGACAAGAACGATCCAACGGTGCAAGCGATGGACCGCGCCGAAGACCGCTACGGTTCGCAGGATCTGTTTATGATCGCGGTAGAGAACGATCAGGGAATCTTCAACGAGGAGACGCTGACTAAGATCAGCCAGATGCAGGCGGAGTTCGAGGAGATCACCGGCGTCGATGAGGTGACCGGACCGCTGAACGCGCAGGTGATCACCGGAACGGAGAAGACGCTTAACGTTGGGCCGGCAGCGCCAAATGAAGAGGTCCCCGCAACAGCAGAAGAGATGGCTGCCTACCGCGCGCGGGTAATGGGAAGCAAGACAGTGCGCGATTATATCATCGCCTCCGACGGCAAAGCGGCCGTAATCTCAATCAAACTGAAACTCAACGCGGACGACGTAGCAGCAGCAAAACAGGTAGTGAAAATCGTCGGAAAGTACAACACCGTTCCTGATCATATTTACATCACCGGGCTGCCGTACATGAACCTGGTGCTGACCCAGTCGATGGGCAAGGACCTCAAAATCCTCCTTCCTCTCGTCATCCTTGTGATCATACTTGTCCTCTACTTCAGTTTTTGGAGCCTGCGGGGAGTGATTCTGCCGCTCCTGGTGGTGAGCCTGTCTGCTGTGTGGACGCTTGGCTTGATGGCGATGTTTAACGTTCCGATCACGATCATCTCATTCATCCTGCCAGTGATCTTGATGGCGATCGGGATCGCTTACTGCATCCACGTACTAAACAAGTACTACGAGGAGATCGCCGCTGGAGCCGATAGGCGCACCGCTGTTATCGAGACGGGCCTACATATGGTCTCGCCAGTATCGATGGCGGGGTTGACAACGGTCGCTGGCTTCTTTTCGCTATTGAACTCGTTCCTCATACCACAGCGGCAGTTTGGCGTGTTTACTGGCCTTGGAGTCCTCGCGGCGATGCTCCTATCTCTCGTTCTCATTCCCGCACTCCTTGCAACTTTCAAGGTACCGAAGAAGATTCACGGGAATAGCAACGGAATCTTGACCCGTGTCCTCTCAGGATTTGAACGAATGATCACCCGCCGTCGCCTAGTGGTAATTATCGTCTCCTTGCTCTTGTTCGGGGTCTTTCTTGCCTCGCTTCCCATGCTTCGAATCGAGACCTCGGAAAAAGAGTTCCTGGGGGCAGATAGCCCGGTTGTACAAGGGATGGATGTCATGGATCGCCACTTCTCTGGAAGCGAGCAGGTAATGATCGATATCGACACTGGCAAGCGCGATGGATTGAAGGATCCTGCGGTACTGAATCAGGTTATTGCACTGCAGGAGTTCCTGAAGAGCAAGGGAGTGAAGAAGACGATATCGATTGCCGACATGGTGACGGAGATGAACCAGAAGTTCCACGCCGACGATCCGGTGTACTATGTAATTCCAAAGGACCGCAAGCTCGTGTCGCAGCTTCTCCTCTTATTCACCTTTCAGGGAGGAGACATGGGGAACATGGCTCTGGGAGACTTCTCTGCCGGCGAGGTAATGGGACTCTATCCATCTGATGGAAGCTCACAGCAGGTGAAACTAGCGCGCGAGGTGCAGAACTACCTCGAT
>JAYEFP010000002.1:0-3793 GCA_034715975.1 Candidatus Bipolaricaulota bacterium
AGACAGGGACACGCACAGGCAGGCGTATGCAGACAGGCCTTGAGTGAGTGCAACGAACGGGCGAGAGAACAACGTTTTATCATCTGCGGCCAGGATTTCCTTACCCACTCGAAACGACGAAGAGCCTTTTTCTTCATGTTAAGCTGATGGGTATTGTCTATCGGCCTGCTGCATGCTAGGATATTGACACTATGCCAGAGAAAGAGCGGATTGGATTGGTGCTTGGAAGCGGAGGAGCGCGAGGATCGGCTCACGTGGGAGTGCTTAAGGTTCTGGAAGAGAACAGGATCAAGCCCGATATCATCGCGGGAACAAGCATGGGCGCGGAGGTCGGTGGAGCATATGCTGCTGGAACAGGGCTCGACAGAATAGAGGCAGTATGGCGTTCGTCGAACTTCGCTAAGGTGGCCAAGAGTCTCTTGCCCACAGTCCCTTGGGCTGGTTGGAGTTCGGGGCGAGAGGTCACGCGCACCATTCGATCTCTTGTCGGCGACACGACGATCGAGAGCCTCCCCATTCCTTATGCGGCTCTTGCCACTGACTTGGAAACGGGGCTCCCGTTTCCAATCACAAGTGGATCACTTGCTGATGCGATACGAGCGAGCGTCTCCGTACCGGGCCTGTTCGTACCGATGTGGATCGATGGGCACCTGCTGATCGATGGGGGTGTCTCCAACCCAGCTCCGGTTGATGTCGCTCGTGATCTTGGGGCGACAAAAATTATTGCGGTCGATGTCCTCGTTCGGCCAGAAGAGGTGAAGCTTTCAGGCATCCCTGCTCCAGATTACCGTGAGCGCATCCTGGGGATCATCAAGGGGATGGAGAGTATGCACTCAAGTGAAGAGGAGCGTCGCAGATTCTATCCGAACGTCTTCGCAGTCCTGTTTCAGATGTCAACGGCTTTTCAGAAACGCGTTAGCGACCTTCTGTTGCAGCTCAATCGACCAGATGTCCTTATTCAGCCGGACTTCTCTCCCGATCCACCCTGCTATAGCGACGTGAAGAGCGGGATCGAAGCGGGAGAGCAGGCTACGCGTCGTGCTCTGCCAGAGATCCTAGCTCTTGTGGAACGCTAGGACGATACGCAATCACCCATGAAGCGCGAGATACTCCTTCCATCAGTTCTCACACTGGGAATCGTCGTCATCTCATTCGGTGCAATCCTCATTCGCTTAGTGAGCGGGGCGTCTGTCTTCGCGATCTCTGCATGGCGATTGGGCGTGGCATTCCTCATTCTGTTGCCGATCAGTATCCACAGAGGGGCTTTGACATCGATCAGCAAGCGCAATCTTCTATTCAGCGCACTAAGCGGTTTCTTCCTCTCGCTCCACTTTATCCTGTGGATCGCCTCGCTTGATTATACCTCTGTCGCCAGCTCCGTGGTTCTCGTCAGTACCAGCCCCATTTTCGTCGGTCTGGGCGCTCGCTTATTCATCCACGAGTCCCCTTCTCGGCTCCTGAAAACCGCCATCGCCCTTGCCGTTGGTGGAAGTGTCGTGATCGGCTGGGGGGACATGCGCCTCGGGGGTACAGCCCTACAGGGTGATCTTATGGCAATCGGAGGGGCGATCATGGCTGCAGGATATCTCCTCAGTGGCCGCCGCGTGCGGCAAGAGGTCCCGCTTTCCGGATATGCGCTGATGACTTATGGAACGGCCACCATGATTCTGCTCATTGTCTGTCTGGCGATGGGGCAGCCACTTGGCGGCTTCTCCCTGCCCGATTACGTGTGGTTGATTCTTCTCGGCTTGGGGCCACAACTGATCGGTCATACGTCGCTCAACTGGGCCCTTGAGTACCTGCAGGCATCGGTTGTGTCGATCGTGACCCTTGGCGAACCGATAGGCGCGACGATCCTTGCCTACATCATCTTCGGCGAAGCGCTCACCCTGACGAAGGGAGTGGGTGGAGCGATCATCCTCGTTGGGATCTACCTTGGGATGCGTACCGGAAATAAGGCAGTAATTGTAGACTAGGGTTGCAGGAAGAGTTGTGCTTTTTGCATACTGTGGGTAATTAACGGGAGGAACGAATGATAGAGCAGGAGCAGGTTGAACACGGGAAGAAGAAGATCGCCTGGGCGATGGCACATATGCCGCTTCTTGCACGACTGCGGCAAGAGTTTGTAGGCGAGAGGCCACTCGCTGGGCATCGCGTCGGGATGAGCATCCATTTGGAAGCGAAGACAGCTTGCCTTGCCCTGCTCCTGCGGACGGGCGGAGCAGAGGTGGCTGTCACCGGGAGCAACCCGCTCTCCACGCAGGATGACGTTGCCGCGGCGCTTTCAGCGGAAGGGATAGCGGTGTACGCCAGACACGGGGAGAGCGAGACGGAATACTTTGACGACCTGAGGCGCGTTCTCGCTACCGAGCCGGACCTCATCCTCGATGATGGCGGCGACCTGGTCAAACTGCTGCATAACGAGATCGATTTGGAGATCCGTGGCGGGTGCGAGGAGACGACTACCGGGGTGCACCGCCTGCGGATCCTTGATCGTAAAGGAGAGCTTCGCTTCCCGATGTACGCCGTGAACGACGCAAAGATGAAGTATCTGTTCGACAACCGCTATGGCACCGGACAATCAGTCTGGGATGGGATCATGCGTTCCACAAACCTGCTCATCGCCGGAAAGAACGTACTGGTAGCCGGTTACGGCTGGTGCGGACGAGGGATCGCCATGCGCGCTCTCGGCTTAGGAGCGCGAGTTCTTGTGTGTGAGGTCGATCCGGTGCGCGCGATAGAGGCAGTGATGGATGGCTTCTCCGTCGGACCCATGGAGGCAATGATCGAACAGGCTGACTTTCTTGTCACCGCCACAGGGTGTCGAGACGTGGTCACACAAGCGGCGCTTGCTCGCGCAAAGGACGGATTGGTCATGGCCAATGCCGGCCACTTCGATGTGGAGATCGACAGGCTGGCGCTCTCCGCTCTTGCCACCGAGCAGGCAGACGTGCGTGACGGAATCAGGCAATTTACCCTGGGAGACGGCCGCCAGCTTTACCTTCTCGGCGATGGAAGGCTGGTCAACCTTGTTCTCGGCGATGGTCATCCGGTGGAGATTATGGACATCTCCTTTGCCTTGCAGGCGCTAACGTTGAAGCACATCGTTAAGAGCGATCGACTGCCGTCCGCCCTGTACGCAGTCCCCGATGAGGTCGACGAGAGGGTAGCTCTAATGAAGCTTTCAGCGCTCGGTGTTGCGATCGATAGACTTACGAAGGAGCAACAAACATACCTGGGTTTGCCTGTCACCTGAACGAAGCAGACCATTGGACTTGGGCTCTTCCTTGTCTTAAGCGGGTAATGGCTTCGGGTTTACCTACGTTCGCCCATGCCCATGGATTGTGTCATTTTCTCATGCAAGACTCAGAGGGCGAAACCGTTGATAGCATTCTAGATGTTGGGGTTGATCCTTCCCTAGTAGCGCCGTGGGGGGTACAATAGCACCTAGGGTGGTTAGCGTCCAAGTGAGAGGAAGTCACGATTTGACGGATTGAAGGATTTCGTGGTTGACTGATCGGGAAATCGTCAAGTCACCCAGTTTCCTGCGCTCCATTCGTGGAATTCGTGATTTGCTTACTCCCCTTTCGAGACGGCGCGGGTCACAAGTTGAACACGTACTACATAGGTAAAAAAAGGGGTGAATGAGTTGAAAAGAGAGTCCATAGTCCGAAGAGCGCTGATGTTACTGATCCCGACGATCGTGTTGATTGTCGTATTGGGAGTTGGGGGTGCACAGCAAACGAACCCCAATCTCTTCTCCCCGCTTTCGCAAGTCTACCAGACGATTAAG
>JAYEFP010000003.1:0-13427 GCA_034715975.1 Candidatus Bipolaricaulota bacterium
AACTTTCCTATGACAAAACCTTTAGTGAGGTCTTTATAAATAGCATGTATTTTCCTAAACCAATACACAATAAGGAGGGGACCAATGGCTCAGATAATCGACGGAGAACAGGTAGCAACGCAGGTCAAACGGGAGCTTAAGAAGGAAGTTGAACGACTCTCCAGTGCTGGTCTCGCGCCAAGACTGGCCGCCGTACTGGCAACGGAGAACAAAGGGGCGCGCATATACGCCAAGAGCCAGGCTCGTAGTTGTAAGGAGATCGGGATCGACTACGAGTTGATTGAAAAGGGATCAAAGAGCAGCGAGGGAGAGCTGCTCACTGCGGTAGAGAAATTGAATGACGACGCTGCGGTGCACGGCATAATCATACAACTACCATTGCCCCCCGGGATAGACGCCAGAGCACTACAGGGTCGCATTACACCAGAGAAGGATGTGGAAGGCGTATCAGCAGCCAATCAGGGCAGAGTTCTGTACGCAGAACAACCGTTCTTTAAGAGGCCAGAGGAGGGGCAAGAAGGTCACGATGACTGGTTGGATCAATCCCTGTCTTGGCCACTACCTATGCCAGCTCCGTGCACGGCTATCGGGATGATGCACCTCGTTCGCTCTCTTCATATAGACCTGTACGGCATGGAGGCAGTTGTTGTTGGTCACTCCGAGATAGTAGGCAAGCCGATGGCCCTTCTTCTGATGGCGCACTTCTGCACGACCACGGTCTGTCATATAGCGACCAAGAACCTAGCAGAGCAGACACGCCGTGCCGACCTCCTTGTCATCGGTGTCGGAAAGCCGGGATTGGTCACTGCTGACATGGTCAAGCCTGGAGCGATCGTTATAGACGCCGGAATTAACCGCGTTAAAGCGCAAGATGAGGCGGGCAAGAAGAGAACAAAGGTGGTTGGTGATGTCGATTTCGATTCTGTCAAGGAAGTCGCTAGTTACATAACCCCCGTGCCCGGCGGAGTGGGGCCAATGACAACGGCTATGCTCCTCAAGAACACTGTGCAATCAGCCCATTCGACACTTGCAACAAAGAACGCACTACATAAATCCTTGCAGTAGTTGTGCTATTCTCCTGTTAGAGGAGGCGGTGATCAAGATGGTGGGCGATGATTCACACACGGAATATCGATAGAAAGGAGTACATAGAATTCCTTTCCATGCGAGCTGGCTTCTAGCGGTTGTAGCATATTACGTAGTTAAGGAGGAGATGCTATGAATTTACAAGAACAAAAGTCCTTCAAGGAAATCTTGGGCTACCTTGAAGGTAAGAAAAAGATACTCCTTACAGGATGTGGGGGATGTTCAACCATCTTCCACACCGGGGGGATAAGAGACATCGACGAGATGGCCGAACGCCTGACCGGGGAAGGCAAAGAGATAGTGGGCAAAATCGGAATGCCATTTGGCATATTTGCATGCTATACTCCCATGTCTTCAATGTTCTATGAGGAACATCGAAACGAAATAGAAGCATGTGATGCCATACTGAACATGAGCTGTGGAGACGGCATGCAGGCAATGCGAGAGTATATGGAGCAGGAGATGGATCTCGTCAAGCCAATGTATCCAGCTACTGATGCTCTTGGGTTCTCCAGTGGCGGGCCGACGCACTTCCGCGAGGAGTGCCAGGGATGTGGTGAATGTGAGCTCGGGAGGACCGCTGGTATCTGCCCATTTGTGCAATGCCCTAAGGGGCTGATGAATGGGCCGTGCGGTGGGACGCGCCCGGACGGAACATGCGAGGTTGATCCTGAAAAGGAATGTGCATGGGTTCAGATTTACGACCGGTTGGAGAAGCTTGGTGAGACCGATAGGTACCTGGATATATTGGAGCCACATGACTGGAGCAAACAAATCAGACCCAGAACGAGGACAATGGAACCGATTGATTTGTATAAAGAATTAGCAGGCACAAAGAAGGCAATAGAATCGCTAGGCATTTAATTTTTTGAAATGGGAGGAGCTCGATGAAGACAAACAGCAACTTAGAGAGAGTCCTTGAAGCAGGTAAGTTTGCCGTAACCGCCGAGTTGGGTCCCCCAAAGTCGGCCGATCCTAAGGTGATTAGGAATAAGGCGAAACTGCTGAAGGGATACGCCGATGCGTTTAACGTAACCGACGGCCAGACTGCAGTAGTACGCATGGCCTCTTGGGCAGCCTGTGTTCTGCAAAAGGAAGAAGGTCTAGAGCCAGTGGTTCAGATGACCTGTCGAGATAGGAACAGGATTGCCCTCCAGATGGATGTTTTGGGCGCTGCTGCGTTGGGGATCAACAACATTCTCGTTCTCAGTGGTGACCACATGTCATTCGGCAATCACCCGCAGGCCAAGGGGGTCTACGACATAGATTCCATCCAGTTTATCAAGATAATAAAGGATTTGCGGGATGAGAAGGTGGTACAGAGTGGCGAGGAGATCGATGTCGAGCCGCGCATGTTCATCGGTGCAGCCGCCAATCCGTTTGCCGAGCCGTTTGACATCCGTCCGTATCGATTGGCGAAGAAGGTAGCGGCCGGAGCCGATTTCATCCAGACCCAGATGGTGTACAACGTCCCCAAGTTCCGCGACTACATGGCCCGCGTCCACGACATGGGATTGGACGAGCAGGTATATATCCTTGCCGGAGTAGGGCCCATCCGCTCTCTGGGAGCTGCGCGATACATGGCCTCAAAGGTGCCAGGAATGGACGTACCCGACGAGATCGTCAATCGTATGAAGAAGACACCAAAGGAAGACCGTGCAGCAGAGGGAATAAAGATTTGTACAGAGATCATCGAGCAGGTGCGCGAGATTCCCGGTGTCAAGGGGGTTCACGTGATGGCAATCGAATGGGAGGACGCCGTGCCCGAGATTGTCAAGACTGTTGGTCTACGGTAGTCGCAAACAAAACTATAAGGAGCTGAGCAGTATGACAGGAAAGAGAGTACCTTCCGATCTAGAGATTGCACAGAGTGCCAAACTCAAGCCAATCAACGAGGTTGCCAAGATAGCGGGAATAACAAACGAAGAGTTGGAGCCATATGGCAGTTCCAAGGCGAAGGTCAAGCTCGACATTCTGGAGCGGTTGAAGGACAAGCCTGATGGAAAGTACATCGATGTGACCGCAATCACTCCCACTCCTCTTGGTGAAGGGAAGACAACGACAAACATCGGCCTCACCCAAGCGCTTGGAGTGCTCAAGAAGAAGGTGATGACCTGTATTCGCCAGCCGTCGCAGGGGCCGACGTTCGGGATTAAGGGCGGAGCCGCCGGAGGCGGTTACTCCCAGATCATCCCAATGGAGGACTTCAATCTGCACTTGACCGGGGATATCCACGCCATCGGCGCAGCACATAACCTGATCGCCGCGGCGATCGATGCCCGCATGATGCATGAGCGAAACAACTCCGATGCCGCCTGGGAGAAGAAAGGGCTCAAGAAGCTAAACATCAATCCTTACTCTATTACCTGGAACCGGGTGGTCGATGTCAACGACCGTGAGCTTCGCCACATCGCCGTCGGATTGGGAAGCAAAGGGGATGGCTTCCCACGCGAAAGCGAATTTGACATTACCGTCGCCTCTGAGTTGATGGCAATCCTCGCCTTGGCAACGGACCTTAAAGACCTGCGCGAGCGGATCGGCAAGATCGTCATCGGTTATAGCTGGGATAAAGAACCGATCACGACAGAGGATCTTGGGGTCGCTGGTGCAGCGGCTGTGCTGATGAAGGATACCGTTAAGCCGAACCTGATGCAGACCCTGGAAGGACAGCCTGCGTTCGTCCATGCCGGTCCGTTTGCCAACATCGCACACGGGAACAGCTCGATTATCGCCGACCGCATCGCTCTTAAACTGGCCGACTACGTGGTGACCGAGTCTGGATTCGGTGCCGACATCGGCATGGAGAAGTTCTTCGATATCAAGTGCCGCTACAGCGGCCTCATTCCTGATACGGTCGTGCTGGTGGCGACAATCCGCGCCCTAAAGATGCACGGCGGCGGACCAAAGGTAGTGGCGGGTAAGCCGCTCGATCCTGCTTACAAAAAGGAGAATCTGGAACTCTTGGAGAAGGGCTGCTCTAATCTTGCAGCGAACATTGAGATTGCGCGTAAGTTTGGTGTCCCGGTGGTCGTTGCTATTAACACGTTTACCGACGACTCCACAGCCGAGATTAATCTCGTTAAAAAGGCTTCGAAAGAAGCAGGCGCGTTCGATGCCGTGCTCACTGATCATTGGGCAAAAGGTGGCCCTGGAGCCACCGAGCTTGCCGAGGCGGTAATAGCCGCGTGTGAGGAACCATCGGATTTCAAGTTCCTCTATCCTGTCGATTGGTCGATCGAGAAGAAGATAGAGACAATCGCGACAAGAATCTACAAAGCAGCAAAGGTGGAGTTCTCCCCACTGGCCAAGCAACAGATTGCCACCTATGAGAAGTCAGGCTTTGGAAAGCTTCCAATCTGCATGGCAAAGACGCACCTCTCACTGTCGCATGATCCGGCTTTGAAGGGAGCGCCGACCGGCTTCACCCTCCCCGTTCGCGAGGTGCGTGCAAGTGTCGGCGCAGGGTTCATCTATCCACTCTGCGGCGAGATGCGCACTATGCCAGGACTCCCTTCAGTCCCTGCGTTCATGAGTATCGACTTGGATGAAGCGGGAGAGGTTGTCGGCTTATTTTAGGAACTGCATCTGAAATAGACCTAGGAGGAGTAATGAACCGACAAAAGGTGGAACAAGCTGTGCGTCTAATGATGGAAGGACTCGATCTTGACATAACGCAGGAAGGGTTACGTGATACCCCACGGCGCATCAGCTCGATGTTCATCGATGACTTCTTTAGGAATATGAATCGGCATCCAAGTGAGGTGCTCACTACGTTCTTCCACGCCGATTACGACGAGATGGTTGCCATGCGAAATATCCCGTTTCACTCTGTATGTGAACATCATCTTCTGCCGTTCATTGGAAGAGCCACTGTGATATATATCCCGAAAGACAAGAGGATCGTCGGCGCCAGTAAACTAGCACGGGCGGTGGAGATCGCCTCCAGCCGCCCGCAGCTCCAGGAGCGTATGACCTCTCAGTTGGCAGATGTGTTTATGGAAGAACTCAAGCCTCATGGCGTATTGGTGCGCCTGGAAGCTGAGCATCTATGTATGACGCTTCGCGGGGTACAGAAGCCAGGGACTACGATGGTGACCACAGCGATCCGTGGGTTATTCAGAACTGATATGGCAACGCGCAATGAAGCGCTGGCAATGATAGAATCATAATTGGATAAGGGGGTAGTAATGAAAGAATTTTCACCCATTGCTTACTTGACAAAAGACCAGGTAGAGCAGATGCACAAGGCCGTACTCAGGGTGTTATCGAAGACGGGGATTCACCTTCCTCATGCTGAAGCGCGCAAGCTTATCAAAGCGGCAGGAGCAAAAGAGGATGAAGACGGAAGGATACTCCTTCCAGAAGCAATGGTGGAAGACGCGATCGCTAAGGCCCCATCGAGCGTGCCCTGGTACAACCAAACACAGAATAAGGAATTTCCGCTAGAGATTAATCGGGTCTACTTTGGGGCCGGTTCCGACTCACTCTACATTACGGACCGCAAGACGGAACAGATACAGCGAGCGCGTCTGCAAGATGTTATCGACAACGTTCGGGTGCTTGAAAGACTGCCCGGATTCGATTTTGTAATGTCGATGGGGTTACCCAAAGAAGTCGAGGCAGCAAAGGTCTATCCTGCCGTCTTCCGTGAGATGCTGATTCACTCGACGAAACCGATTGTCGCAACCTCGATCTGCTTGGCCGACCTTGAGATCCCCTACGAGATGGCAAAACTGGTAGCGGGAAGCGCGGACACGTTTAGGGAAAGACCATTTTTCGTCACCTATATTCAGCCTGAGTCTCCATTCAAGTACGAAGAGGACGTTGTTGATCGCCTGTGGTTCTGTGGCGAGAAGGGCATTCCCACTATGGCGGTAGCCAGCCCTAACCTTGGCGGCGGAGGCCCGGTGACAATGGAGGGGGCTCTTGTGCAAGGAACGGCGGAGTCACTGGCCGCGCTGGTTATACTACAACTGAAATTTCCCAAAGCCGGCTTCATATTTGGATCGAACTCCTGGGCGACCGATATGCGCACGTCTATCGTCTGCTACGGATCGCCCGAGTGTGCGACTTCAACCGCCGCCTATGCCGATATGGGTCGATTCTACAATCTGCCTTCGTGGGGAGGAGCAGGATGCACCGATGCCCAGCGGGTGGATGCTCAGGCTGGAGAGGAAGCATTTCAATCGATCTTTTTAGCACTACAGTCAGGAGCGACCGTGGTGCATGACGTTGGTTTCCTCGCCTACGGATCGCTGTATGATGCACGTTTCTTAGTTCTAAACGATGAGATGATTGCCCGTGCTCGTAGCATGTGGAGGCCATTGGAACTGACCGAGGAGAATCTCGCTCTCTCGGTGATCGATGACGTCGCTCGCGCAAGCATTAGGGGAAAAGGACCCACCATCTACCTCAAGCACCCGCACACCGCGAAGCACTTCCGCCAGTCCCTTTACCTCGCACCCTCCTTCATCGACAGAAGCACAATCAGCGTCGCGAAACAGAGTGAAACACTCTTGGAAAGACTGGGCAAGAGAGTGGACGAGATCCTTTCATCCGATCCAACCCCAACAATCTCCGCTGCTATGGTAAAGAAGTTGCGAGCATTTAAGTGATGGGGAACGGACCGGTGATGAGTAAAGGCGATAGCTGGGGTTGGCACTTCCCTGCGGCCCTACTGCAGTAAGGGGCTCTTCGTCATTTCGCCTGCCCGTGACGTCGCCTGTCTGCATCGCGGATGCGACAGGCAGGAGGCAGACAGGAGTGGGTAACGTAAGAGAAAGGTCGAGGACCAAGACTCTCGCAAAAGTACAAAGCTGTATAATGGACTCATTTCACCACGAAGAGCACGAAGGGTTCAGAGGACAAGTGCAACGTCGGAGGCAAGCCATACATGGCAAGCCATGCATGGCGAGCTCCCGCCGGCGCTATCCAAAGCCTATTCGCTTGTAGCGTGAGCAGCTTGCCTGCCCTGTGGAATCCTACTTCATTGGGGTCTGCCACGTTGAGCTTTGGACTATGGGCTTCATTTAGACTCACGACTATCTCTTTCCGCTTTTGCACTCGCCCGATTGCTGATGTGCGCTTGAGCCGAATTCCATTCTTCGTGTCCTTCGTGCCTGCCTGTCCTTCGGACCTGTCTGCGTGCGAACACGCACAGGCAGACGCAGACAGGCTCTTCGTGGTAAATTCTTTCTGACCTCCGGTCTTGCTTTGCAACCGGCATCCGTCCCGTGTAAGCCGAAATTAGAAGCCACTACCTACTCGAAACAGAAAGGAGCCAAGTAAGGTGATGCCGGCTTGACCGGGCGCACGTTTCAGGATATGTTCTTTAGTGTTTGCAGACGTTATGGAGGAGGAATCCTGTGCACGCGATCATTACCAGATGGGAGCAATATGCAGACGGCGTACCGCTGATCTGTCTTGTCTGTGGCAACCGTGCAAAGCATACAGATTGTTGTAGTACGCTGGATTGCATCGGGCCTACCGGAGTGGTATGACCTCAAAGGTGCTGAAGGTTCTCCTCTTATTTGGCACGCGACCGGAAGCGATCAAGCTCTTTCCTGTGATCAAGCGGCTCAGGGGCGAGCCTTCAATCGAGACGATACTCTGTGTCACCGCGCAGCAGCGTGAACTGCTTGATCAGACCATCTCAGCGCTATCTCTCATTCCAGACTACGACCTTGACGTGATGATCCCCGACCAGAGCCTATTTCATACCACGAGCACGATCATTTCTCGCATCGAGCCCGTGCTGCGCAAGGTCCATCCGGGGCTAGTGATCGTGCAGGGAGACGCGCAAACCACTTTCTGTGGCGCCCTCTCTGCATACTACACGCACATCCCCGTAGCGCACGTTGAAGCCGGATTACGCACCGGGGACAAGTTCTCCCCATACCCCGAGGAGATGAACCGTCGCCTCGTCGATCAGATCGCCGACCTCCACTTCGCCCCCACGCAACGTGCGAGAGAAAAGCTCAGGAGTGAGGGCATCCCGGAGAAGGGCATATTCGTCACAGGTAACACCGAACTTGATACCCTGTATCACGTCCGCGACCGGTTGCACCCGACGACTACTTTTAATTTCCCTGGGCATATTGTCATCGCGACGATGCATCGCCGCGAAAGCTTCGGTGCAGGGATAGCCCATGTCTGCGCGGCGCTCTCTGCCATCGCCAGTCGTAACAGAGACGTTAGTATCGTCGTCCCCGTCCACCCCAATCCCCACGTGCAGAAGCAAATCCGGCGTGCTCTGAAGAGCCAGCCTCGGATTATCCTCCTTGACCCAATCGATTATGTCTCCTTCGTGCACCTGCTGGCGCGTGCCAGCCTGATTCTGACCGATTCCGGTGGCCTGCAAGAGTCAGCTGTGGGTCTGCACGTTCCACTTCTCGTCCTGCGTGATAAGACGGAACGCACTGAAGGGATAGATGCTGATGCAGCGCTCCTCGTTGGGACGGATGCTGAGCGTATCGTGGGACAGACCGAACGTCTGCTCAGGGATGATGATGCACGAAAGATGATGGCTGGCGCAAAGAATCCGTATGGCGATGGGCACGCCGCTGATCTCATCGTTGATATCATAAAGGAGAGGTTCACATGACCGCAAGGTACGCCGATCTACACTTACACACCACTGCTTCCGATGGCACGCAAGACATTCCGACCCTCATTGGGCGAGCAAAGGCACAGGGGTTATCCACGATCGCCATCACCGATCACGATACGATCTCGGAGGAATTAACAAAGAGGGTAACAGAGATGTCCAGGATGGAGGTGATCAGCGGTGTCGAGTTGAAGGTAGACTACGATGGGGTTCCCGGTGAGTTGCTTGGATACTTCATCGATCCGCTCTCTGATGCAATGCGGGAGCTCTTCGCATTCATGCGCGATGCGCGAGAGCGGCGGATGGAAGAGATGGTGAAGCGCTGCCGTGAGCGCGCGAAAATCGACGTGTCGATCGGTGAAGTACGCAAGCTTGCTAAGGGGAGCATCGGCCGTCCTCATCTTGCCAAGATCCTCGTCGACAAAGGGGCGGTAAAGACTATGCGAGGGGCGTTTGACAGGCTAATCGGTGCGGACGGCGAGTGCTACGTCAGGTTGGAGCGACCGGAGTTTCGCAAAGCGGCAGATGCGATTCACGCTGCAGGTGGAATGGCGTCAGTACCGCATCCGTGTTTCATCGCAATCGATGACTGGGATGCGTTCAGCGATGAGCTTCTCGCTGTGGGGGTGGACGGAATTGAGTCCTTCTATCCCTATGCGCACAAAGACAGCAGATTGCACATCTCGCCCGAAGAGGTACGGGGAATCGCTGAGCGGAAGGGATTCTTGCTCACCGGCGGGTCGGACGATCACGGCCCAAACTCGGTCAAGGACATGCTGGGGGCCATACACCTTCCCTATCGCTACGTTGAAGCGATGAAAGAGCGGTGCAATCTGGCTTAGCCCATCTTTTCTTCGACGATCGTCGCTTCCTGGGCAGCAGGAGCGACGATCTCTGTCACCCGCTTGACAGAGGCGATTGCCACTTCGAGCATGTCGTCGGTCGGCTCGGCCGTTGTCAGCTTTTGTAGCCAAAGGCCCGGTTTGACGAGGAACCTCACCCATAAGTGGTTATCATACTCCTTCCCGCTGAAGCGCAACGCCTCGTAGGAGATCCCGGCAACCACCGGGAGAAGCAACAGGCGAGAGAGTATCTTCAGCCACAAAGCGGGGTTACCGGCAAGTGAGAAGATAAGTATAGAGATGATCAGAACAATCATCAGAAACGCCGTTCCGCAGCGAGGGTGCAGCGTCGTGTACTTGCGGGCATTTTCCACTGTCAGTTCCTCGCCTGCCTCGTAGGTGTAGACAGTCTTGTGCTCCGCTCCATGGTACTGAAAGACGCGGTGTATGTCCTTCATGCGGGCGATGAAAAATATGTAGGCAAGGAAGAAGATAATCCGAATAGCCCCCTCCACCAGATTGAACAAGATGGTGTTCCCAGTGCGTAGCGACGGGATGCTGCTCACGATGTACAGCGGAAGGACGACAAACGCTCCGACGGCGATGATCACCGCCAGGGCAACCATGAGCATCCCCCAGCCGGATTTCAGCTCCTCCTCTTGATCTGGGAACGCGATCCGCGCTGACATGTTGAGAGCACGAATTCCGAGGGAGAGCATGTCGTACAATCGAAACAGGCCACGCACAAACGGGATCTCGCCAAGCTTGCGCAGGCGCTTGCTTGTATGGAGGTCACGGACAACTATCTCATTGTCATTAGTACGACGAACGGCGATCGCTACGCGATCGCCGTTCTGCATCATCACACCTTCGATAAGTGCTTGTCCACCTACTGATGCCATTTCTAATTCTCTTTCTTTCCGTACTTACGCTGGAACCTTTCCACGCGTCCTTCTGTATCGAGGAGGCGCTCCTCGCCAGTGAAGAACGGATGGCACTTTGAGCAGATGTCCACACGCATCTCTTCCACGGTGGACAACGTCTCGAACTCAGCTCCGCAACCACACTTGATCACAGCGCGCTTCAATTCTGGATGGATACCCTTTTTCACGACATTCTCCTGTCTAACGCTTGGAGTACTGCTCGCTCTTGCGTGCCTTGCGACGACCGTATTTCTTCCGTTCGACCTCACGGGGATCACGGGTAAGGAGGCCTGCCTTCTTCAGCGGAACCCTGTACTCATCCGTCACACCCACGAGCGCACGCGCGATTCCCAGGCGTACAGCTTCCATCTGACCGGTGAACCCTCCGCCGGCGACACGCGCCTTAACATCATATTTTCCCACGGTCCCAGTCGTATAGAAAGGCAGCTTTAGCGTCTTTTCCAGATGCTCAGGCGCATTCAGGTACGAGGAGAAATACTCCTCCGCCAGATGACCGTTGATCAACAGATTTCCTTCACCCTCGGATAGGTAGATGCGAGCCGTAGATCGCTTCCTTCTCCCTATCGCATGCATTGCATTTCCAACACGTCTAGGCAATCGCCTTGCTCCATCTTCCACGAAGGAAAGACACCTCCCACTATTTACTTCTCGTCAGTACGCGAAACTATACAAATACACACCCGCCAATGCAACACACAAGAACTAGCGTTGACGCATGCTCCACTGTCTGGCGGTCCCGAGGGGATTCGAACCCCTGTCGCCGGGATGAGAGCCCGATATCCTAGGCCACTAGACGACGGGACCGGCATTCGCTATTGATTATGCTCTATACCGGCCGGTGCATCAAGGACCGTTAAGCGTGCACTTTAGCCTTCGTCTTTCTTCGCCGGAGTGGGAGACTGTAACTTCTTAATCAGCGGCTCCGCTTCCTGTAGCGCGGAGATCAACTCACCGTACAGTTCCACTGGGACAGCAATTCCCTTTCTTGTCGGCTTCCACTCCCCTTCCTCTGCTTCGTAGAAGTTGCGGATGTCCAGGTAGTCGCGATCATGAAAGTGCGAGAGGCGGACGTGGATTCTGCTCCCCATCCCCTTGTCGATCGTTTTTATCAATTGTTCGTCGCCTACTTGCTTCTCTTCCGGCATGGTTCCTCCTCATCCTCGGTGATCATTTGTTCTCATCGCCTCATTATACATCTAATAGCAAGGCAAAGAAAATGGGCCTGCCTGGACTCGAACCAGGGACCTCCCGCTTATCAGGCGAGCGCTCTAACCAGCTGAGCTACAGACCCAAGACCGATACAATGGTAGCCAGCGTATGATTAATTGTCAAGGACTGCATGCTGTAAAACATGGATACTGTAAGGATTTACAGCGTCTGCTCTTCCAAGTCTGCCTTACGCAGCCCCTCAAGGAGTGCAGTCAGATCTCCTTCGAGGATGTCATGCAGGTGATACAGCGTTAGGCCAATACGATGGTCGGTGACACGATTCTGCGGGAAGTTGTATGTGCGGATCTTCTCGCTGCGATCACCGGACCCAATTTGTTTGCGGCGCGTGGCGGACTGCTCTGCCTCGTGCTCCTTCTCCAAGCGATCCTTCAGCCGTGAACGGAGGACACGCATAGCCTGTGCCTTGTTCTTGTGCTGTGACTTCTCATCCTGGCAACTGACGACAAGCCCCGTAGGAATATGCGTGATCCGTACGGCAGAATCGGTCGTATTCACGCTTTGCCCGCCTGGGCCGGTGGAACGGAAGGTATCGACCTTGAGATCGTTCGGATCGATATTAACCTCAACATCTTCGGCTTCCGGCAGGACGACGACGCTGGCGGTGGAGGTGTGAATCCGTCCCGCGGATTCGGTCTCCGGCACCCGCTGTACGCGATGCACACCGGACTCGTAGCGAAAGCGTCCGAATGCGTTCTTCCCTTCAATGGCAAATGTGATCTGCTTGAACCCACCTAGCGGCGTGGGATGGCTGTCGAGGAGGGAGATCTTGAACCCGTTGGCTTCGCTGAAGCGTGTGTACATACGAAACAGATCGGCGGCAAACAGGCTCGACTCGTCCCCGCCGGGCCCGGGTCTGATTTCAACGATTGCGGTCTTGCAATCGCGTGGATCGGGAGGAATGGCGAGGTTAAGAAACTTCGCTTCAACTTGCTGCAACTTAGTGCGATCCTTCTCCAGCGCTTCGTCTATCTCTTCGCGCAGATCCTCCTCAGTTTCCCACATTTCTTCCTCCTCGGAGATGGAGGATGTCACTTGTTCCCACTGCTCGCCGAGCTTAATCAGATCGCGCAGGTGCGCGTACCGCTGGGTGATGTTCCGATACTGGGGGCTCGTGATCACTTGCGGATCGCTCATCTGTTCTTCCAGACTGGCGTACTCCGCTCTTGCTTGCTCTAGTTGTTTTGCGACCTGTTCGTTGATCATTGCAAGTGAAGAAGCTACGTGATAGCAGGGGGAGATTTCAAGCGAGGTTATCGAGTAGGTATTTGCGAAGCAGGTCATTTTCTGCGTGTAAGCGGGAAATATCGGCGTCTTTCTCCGCCAGGCGAGTGTGCAGCTCGGATACCAGGGAGTCCCTTTCCAGCAGTTGCTTGTCGTTGGCTGAGGCGAGGGCGCCTCGCAGGTACTTCACCTGTTCAGCAAGCACCCGTTCCAGGTCACAAGCAAAGTCTATATCGTCGAGCGAGAGATCGAGAAGAAGCTTATCCGTAAATCCGTGTGTCTCCATATACTCATTCTCCATCGCGAACTAGTGAGAGTGCGAGGACAGGTGGCCACAATCGCGGGGAATCTTGGCTCAGCACAGTCTTTGATTGGCTCTTCGTCGTTTCGCCTGCCTGCAGCAGGCAGGAGTGGGTAGTACTTCTAATTTCAGTTCGCGTGGGACGGATGCCGGTTGCCAAGCAAGACCGGAGTTCAGAAAGCATTCACCACGAAGAG
>JAYEFP010000004.1:0-13354 GCA_034715975.1 Candidatus Bipolaricaulota bacterium
CCAAGGAGCATCGTTTCCTCCTATCTCTATAGCAGAACCAGATTATCGGATAGATGGAATGATGAGGCAATGCGCAAGGTTGACAAGCGCCTCGTTTCTTGGTATGGTGATGTATCTCAAATTGTGGAGGTGGTCGTCATGCAGACGATCAGTCAGATTGGACGAACAATATACACCCGCATCATCGTTACCCGCCACTTCCACGCCCATCACGGTCCTCATCAGGACCATCTAGCCTAACACTCCCTTTTTTCAAGACCAGTTTCACCTTATTCCAACTGCTGCGGTCTTTCTCGATTGCAGCATAGACTAAAAATTCCTTAGGAGGATAGCATGAACTTTAAGCGTATGTTTTTGTTTGCAATTACATGTGGATTAGTGATGGGCGCATTTGCCGCTTCGTTCGGCGCGGAGAAACCGGTATACACAGATGGGATTGACGCGGCGTTTCCCCCATTTTCCTACATCGACAAAAACGGAAACCCAACAGGGTTCGATGTTGAGGTGATCAAGTGGATCGCAAGTGAAATGGAGTTCGATGTCAAGATAGTACCGGTCGATTGGGATGCGATCATCCCAACTCTCAAGATAGGAAACATCGATCTGATCGCTTCCGGGATGACGATCAACCCGGAGCGGGAAAAGCAGGTGGATTTCACCGATCCCTATTGGAAGATCGACCTTGCCGTGGTGGTACGTGAGGTAGCGGGAGAGGACGGTTCGCTCGCTCCGCAATACAACGTCTTCTCCGCGGTCACTGCCGGAATGACGATCGGGGTACAGCGTGGGACCACTTCCCAAACCTGGTTGCAGGAAAACCTGATTGACAAGGGAGTGGATATCAAGCTTAAGCTCTACGACAACTTCCTTCTGGCAGTTGAGGACCTCATGATCGGCCGGGTTGATGCTGCTGTCATCGATGCACCAACCGCGCAAACAGCGGTTGTCGGTCGCAACGCCGCTATTGTTGGAACGATCAATACCGGTGAGATCTACGGATACGCGGTCCGCAAGGGAGACACGGAGCTTCTTGATCTCCTAAATGAGGGATTGAAGCGGCTGAAGGCAAGCCCCGAATGGGACCGTCTCGTGAATGAGTGGCTGATTGGAGGCTGATCCTCCTTCTCTTAGGGGGGAGGGCTATTCGCCTCCCCCCGCCCTCCGACGGACATCGACGGAATCATGCAGCTAATCAGAGAATCACTTCCCTTGCTCCTTCGCGGAACGCAGACGACGATGCTCCTTGTGAGTTTGTGCCTTATGCTCGGTCTCATGTTGGGAGTTCCGATCGCGCTTTCCTATCTCTATGGACCACGCTGGGTGCGTCCGCTTCTAGTAACCTACGACCGGGTATTTCGCGGCTTCCCCGCTCTTGTTCTTCTCTTTCTCTTCTACTTCGGGATAGGAAGTCTTCCCGGAGTGCATCTATCTCCACTATTCACCGTGTTCCTTGCCCTTGGCCTTAGAAGCGCAGCCTATCAATCCCAGATCTACCGGGGAAGCATGCTCGCGGTAGAGAAGGGACAAGCAGACGCGGCTCGATCACTTGGTATGAGCACGCGACAGACGATATGGTCAATCGTCATCCCCCAGGCAGCCTATTTCTCCCTTCCTGGCTTGTCCAACGAGTATTCCATCTTGCTCAAGGATACTGCGCTGGCCTTTGCTGTTGGAGTGACGGAGCTTCTCACGGAGGGTAAGTTCATTGCTCTTCGCACCCACGCGATCCTTCCCATATACCTAACCGTTGGCGCGATCTACCTCGCGCTTACCTACGGAGGTGTGTCCCTGTTCTGGGTGATGGAGCGCGCCATCCGCATCCCGGGCCTGAGCGGTCATAGCAGAGGGAGGATGGAGTGAACCCGATCATCGAATTCTACCCTCATCTTCTAGCTGGATTGGCAGTGACCCTGGAGCTGATAGTCTGCGCCGCTCCGCTAGGGCTGGTGATCGGGATCGTCATCGCTGTATCCCGTGCCTATGGCGGACCGATTTTCTCTCCGCTTGCCTACATCTACCAGATAATCTTCCGCGGGACGCCGCTTCTCTTGCAGCTCTTCATCATCTACTACGGCCTTCCCCGTCTTGGGATCGTGCTAAATCCCCTTACCGCAGCAATCATCGGGTTTGGGTTGTGCAGTGGAGCCTACCACTCGGAATACTTTCGCGGAGCTCTCCTATCGATCCCGATAGGGCAGCTGGAAGCCGCACGCACACTGGGAATGGGAAAGCTTCAGACGATCAGGTCGATCATCCTTCCTCAGATGATCCGCCGCGCGATCCCTGGCTGTTCTAACGAGATCACCTACCTCATCAAGTACTCGTCCCTTGCATACCTTGTGACGGTGATCGATCTGACCGGACAGGGAAGATTGATCGCCTACGCGACCTTCCGCTTCTTCGACGTTGTCCTTATCGTCGGATTGATCTATCTAGGACTGGTCACTATCGCAAACCATCTGCTACAACGCCTGGAACGCAAGGTGCGCATTCCAGGCTGAACACTCGCTATGCAAGCATAGAAAATGGGCCTTCATTCCTGAAGGCCCATTCGAAAGCGCAAGCATTCGACTTGCGTCGTTAACTCACTACACCCAGCCGCGTAAGCGCATTGCTGTTGCGACACGCTGCACAGCAATCATATAGGCTGCTGTGCGATTGTCGACACTGGCGGACTGGGCCATGTTGTGGACACCGTAGAAAGCCTCTTTCATCTTATTGTCCAATTTTTCATTCACTTCTTCTTCTGTCCAATAGAAGTTCATGTCATTCTGCACGCCTTCAAAGTAGGAGCAAGTGACTCCACCAGCGTTACACAGGAAATCGGGAATTACGTAGATTCCCTTCTGTGCGAGAATCGGCTCGGCTTCAGGGACGGTCGGCCCGTTCGCCGCCTCGGCAAGGATCTTGACGCTTGGCTTGATCGCTTCAGCAACATTAGGAGAGATAGCGTTCTCTAGCGCCGCTGGAATCAGGACTGTGACATCCTTGCTGTACCAGGCGTTTCCATCTTCGATTACGTACCCAGCAGCTTTAGCCTGCTCCTTGTCGATAGTGCCGTACTGATCGGTGATCGACTGCAAGTATTTTGCATCGATACCATTCTCATTACTGAAGGTGTATGCCTTGCGATCGCTCCTATCCCAACATGAGACACAGACAACCTTGCCTCCAAGCATGTTCGTGAAGTTGAGCGCTGCGTATTGGGCGACGTTTCCAAATCCCTGAATCGCCGCGGTTGCCCCATGAGAATCGATCCCCAATACCTTCAGCGCCTCACGTACGGTGACGATTACTCCAAAGCCTGTAGCTGCCGTTCGCCCGAGTGAGCCGCCACCGCCAACAGGTTTTCCGGTGATCACGCCAGGGGTGTATTCGCCGACCCGCTTGCTGTACTCGTCCATCATCCATCCCATCATCTGAGGAGTGGTCCCAACATCGGGGGCGGGAATATCGACGCGATTTCCCACGTTCTTCCACATCTGTTCCATCCATGTTCGGCAGAGGCGCTCCTTCTCCCCGTTGGACAGGGTAGAGGAGTCGACAATGACTCCTCCCTTCGCCCCACCAAGGGGGATATCGACAACGGCGCACTTCCATGTCATCCAGGTAGCGAGCGCTTTCACCGTGTCGATTGTCTCATTGGGATGGAAACGAATTCCTCCCTTTGTTGGCCCGCGGGCATCGTTGTGCTGAACGCGGAAGCCATGAAAGACCCTGATTGAACCATCATCCATACGCACGGGGAGGCGCATCTCGAAGATACGCAGCGGTTCCCTGAGTATGGCGGTAATCTGTGGATCCAGGTCGAGTGCCTTCGCAGACTTATCAAGCTGCTTCTGCGCGATTTCAAACGGGTTTCGAGTTGGGGTATCCACCATACGTACAACCTCCTAAGAGTTTAAGAGCTATTCGCGTGGATAAAGGGCAAGGCTTAACTTGCCCCTCGGCGCGGCGAGATTATACAAGTGTCAGTTGACGATGCAAGGCTCATAAAACCACCGTTTTTTGCGCGTCTTTTTTGCAATCGCTGTGTGGCACGCTTTGGTATCTTGGGGCATTGCGTGTGCGCCGCAAACAGATCTGATCTTCGAGTTTTACATGCGCCCAATCACTGCAACGAGAAGCTTTCGCATCGCGCCTCCAACACGCTTCGTCGTCTCGATAACTTCCTTGTGCGACAGGGTTGCCGCCGGATCCACTCCCGCAGCGAGGTTAGTGGCACAGGAAATACCTAGCACCTCGATCCCAGCATGGCGAGCAGCGATTACCTCGGGAACGGTGGACATCCCAACCAGATCAGCTCCCAAAGCACGAAACGCTCGGATCTCCGCCGGAGATTCGTAGGATGGACCGAGTGTTGCCAGGTACACGCCTTCCTTGAGCGCAATCCCTGCAGATGCTGCTTCTTCCTTGGCCAACACGCGCAGCCGCGGAGAATAGGCGGCCGACATGTCCGGGAAGCGCGGGCCGAGATCGTCAAGATTTGCTCCACGCAGCGGGTTCGTGCCGAGCATGTTGATGTGATCGCTGATCAAGACGAGGTCGCCTGCGGAGAGTTCCCTGCTTACCGCTCCAGCGGCATTGGTGACGATGAGGGTCTTTATCCCCAACAAGGCGAACAAACGTGTGGCGAAGACGACATCGTCGACCGAGTAGCCCTCGTAGTAGTGTGTGCGTCCACGCTGCAACAGCAACTGCTTGCCGTTCACCGCACCTGCCCAGAATTCACCGGCATGTCCAGCAACTGTGGGTAGAGGAAATCCAGGAATGTCCTTCCAGGGGATCGTCACTCCCTTGTCAGGGCTACCAAACGCCTGCGATAGGCCAGATCCCAACACGAGTGCGATTTCCGGCTTCTTCGGCAGCTTGCCGCTGAGGGTTGCTGCTGCTTCATTCAGCTTCTCCATGCGTGTATCAGTCATCGTTCCTCCCCAAGTTGATTTAGTAATTGAGTCATTGAGCAATTGAATGATTGATTCATTTAATGATCGTGAGATCGGATCATTGGGAAAAGCACTCAATCGCTCAATCATTCAATCACTCAATCTTCCGATCTCTCAGTCATTCAATTCCTCACACTATTCCGAGCTCGTTCATCGCTTCCTCGATCGTCTCCACTGATATGATTTCGATCTTTGTTCGCGTCTTAAGATTTCCCTTGCTGGGAACTATTATCCGTTCATACCCAAGCTTTCCCGCCTCGTTGATCCGCTCGCGCAGTCTCTTCACGCCACGGATCTCACCGGTTAGACCCACCTCCCCTAGGATCACCGTGCGCTTGGGAAGTGCCTTGTTGCGCAGGCTAGAAACAATCGCTGCAGTCACTCCGAGGTCGGTCCCGCGCTCGCGGGTCTCCAAGCCTCCGGCAACGCTCAGATAGACGTCCGCCCCGGAGGTGTTCACCCCTAGTCGACGTTCGATCACCGCCAGGAGAAGGAGGATGCGGTTGTAATCCAGACCACTACAGCGACGCTGCGGTACGCCATACCCACCGGTAGGTGAAACAAGCGCCTGCAGTTCAACAAGTATCGGCCGTGTTCCTTCGAGAATGGGGACGACCACCGTTCCAGGGCGCGGTTCGTCCTGGTGCTCAGCAAGGAAGAAGCGGGACGGATCGGTGATTGCTTTCAACCCACTCGCCTGCATCTGGAATACGGCTACCTCGTCCGTGCCACCGAAGCGGTTCTTCACCGACCTTAAGATCCTCACGTCCTCGCCTCGGTTCCCTTCCAAGTATATGGCCACGTCGACTAGGTGCTCCACCGTCTTTGGCCCAGCGAACGCTCCCCCTTTGGTGATGTGTCCCACGAGGAAGGTCGCCATCTTGCACCCCTTGGTGAGCCGCGTAAGTTCGGCGCTTGACTCACGCATCTGGCGAACGCTCCCCGCTTCACCGGGTACATCTTCAGAAAGCGTTGTCTGGATGGAGTCGATTATTAACAGGTTAGGGTTGATCTTCTCCACCGCCGCAGTGATACGGTGGAGGCTCTGTTCGGAGAGGATATATAGGTGGTCGCTCGATACGTCGAGTCGGCTGGCACGCAGCTTGATCTGGGCGGCAGATTCTTCACCGGAGACGTAGAGGACATGCCCGTACCGTTCAGCGAACCCCTCCGCAATCTGCAGTAGTAGCGTCGACTTACCGATCCCCGGCTCGCCACCGAACAGGATCACCCCTCCGGGAACGAGGCCTCCGCCAAGGAGGCGATCGACCTCACCGATTCCACACTGCAGACGCTTGACATCACCGAGGTCGATGCGGCTGATCGGGAGAACTTCTTCACCGATCCAGGAGCGATCCTCCGTCTCCCCATTCTTATCCACGACGAATGTGTCCCACTCGCCACAATTAGGGCAACGACCAAACGCCTTCACTGACTGATAACCACAGTGACTGCAGCGGTAGGCCATTCTACTTGCTCCGGGTGAAGCGCATCTCCTCGCCATCCGCCGAGGCGACAATCGTCGATCCGTGCTCAAAGGAACTGTTAAGGATCAGCTCGGAGATTGGGTTCTCCATCAGTCGTTCAATCGTGCGCCGCATCGGCCGCGCACCGTACTTTGAGTCGTACCCCTGCTCGATCAATAGGTCACTTGCCGAGTCGTCGAGCGTGAGCGTCATTCCATGCTCTTCCTGCAGGCGTTCCTTCAGCTCGTTGATCATTAGGTTGGCGATCTCCAGCACCTGCTCACGCGTCAGTTGGTGGAAGACAATGACGTCGTCGAGGCGGTTCAGGAACTCCGGACGGAAAACCTTACGTACCTCGCCGATCACGCGATCTTTCATATCCTTGTATGATTCCTCGGAGTCGACAGCGTCGTCGCTGAAGCCGAGCGTGCCACGATCCGTAATCATCTCACTTCCCACATTTGATGTCATAATGAGGACCGCGTTGCGGAAGTCGACGCGCCGACCTTGCGAGTCGGTCAAGGTTCCATCCTCCATCACCTGCAACAGGATGTTGAACACATCGCGGTGCGCCTTCTCGATTTCGTCGAACAGGATCACCGAGTACGGTTTGTGCCTCACCTTCTCGGTCAATTCACCGGCCTCCTCATAGCCGACATATCCCGGAGGCGCACCCGTCAGGCGGGAAACGGAGAAGCGTTCCATGTACTCGGACATGTCGACGCGAATCAGTGCGTCCTCATCGCCGAACAAGAACTCGGCCAGGGTCTTAGATAGCTCCGTCTTTCCCACTCCCGTTGGCCCGAGGAACATGAACACGCCGGCGGGGCGACGAGGGTTTTTCACCCCGGCGTACGCCCGCCTGATCGAACGGGAGATCGCCTGCACCGCGTCGTCCTGCCCGATAAGCCGATCGTGAATATTGTCCTCCATGTGCACCAAGCGTGTCGTTTCCTCCTCCTGGACGTGTCCGAGGGGAATCCCTGTCCACATGGATACCACGTGTGCCACGTCCTTTCCGGTTGCCTGCAACTCGTTCGCTGGATGCGAATCACCCGTGATGTCCTCGATCTCTCCTTCTAACTCGGCTTTGCGGTCGCGCAATTGCGCTGCCGTCTCGTAATCCTGCGCCCCGACGGCTTTGTGCTCTTGCTCATCGAGGTTCTCCATATTACTCATCAGCTCACGCACGTTGTCAGGCAGGAGCGAGCTTTGGAGCTTGATCCTCGCCGCTGTTTCATCAATCAGATCGATCGCCTTGTCGGGAAGGAACTGATCGGTGACGTAGCGATCCGAGAGGCGAGCCGCCTGATAGAGAGCTTCATCGGTGATCTTCACCCCGTGGTGGCCCTCGTAGTGCGGGCGAAGGCCCTTCATGATCTTCACGGTCTCTTCCACAGACGGCTCTGCCACGAGGATCGTCTTGAAGCGGCGCTTCAGGGCGGGATCCTTCTCCACAGACTTACGATACTCGTCGAGTGTGGCTGTTCCAATGCACTGGATTGCTCCGGAGGCAAGCGGTGGCTTGAGGATCGACGAAGCGTCGATCGCCCCCTCGGCACCACCGGCACCCACGACTGTCTGCAATTCATCGATGAACAGTATAATCTTGCCTGATTCTATCACCTGATTAATCAGCGTCTTCAGGCGCTGTTCGAACTCGCCTCGATACTTCGTTCCACCAACGATCGACGCCATGTCAAGCTCGACGATCTCCTTTGAGCGGAGGATACTTGGAACGTCCCCGGCTACAATCTTCTGCGCCAGGCCCTCGACTATCGCCGTCTTTCCTACTCCCGATTCTCCGATCAACGCCGGGTTGTTCTTCTTGCGGCGCGTGAGTATCTGGATTATTCGTTCCATCTCTCCATCGCGCCCGATCACCGGGTCGAGGCGTCCAGCCTCGGCCTCCTCGATCAGGTTGCGACCGAAATCAGAGAGATCGCTCTTACGTTGCTGTTGTGGACGTCGCGTCGACCTAAGGGCCATCCCGACGCCGGCGGAGGGAAGAAAATACGCGCGCGTCTTGCTGAGATCTATCCCTAAGTGAAGGAGAATTGCCGCACCGGTCCCTTCGCCCTCACGCAGCATTCCCATCAGCAGGTGCTCCGGGCGAATCGAGTTCAGTCCAGCTCTCCGGGCTTCCTCGAAGCTGATTTTCATCACGCGCTTCAGACGTGGTGTTGGTTCAAGATCATCCGCAGATAGCCGTACCTTTCCTCGCCCCTTCTCCGATTCCAGCACTGTAGCAACCTTTTCGTAGGTCACGCCGTGCGTGGTCAGGAAGCGGAATACATTGCTCTCCTTAGTCTTCAGGAAGGCAAGCAGGAGATGCTCTGTTCCCACATAACTGTGGCGCCATTCCTCCGCCTCCTCTTGGGAGAAGGCTATAACCTCCATCGATTCACGCGAGAATCGGTCATACATCATCGGTTCCTCCTGGAATCAGACACACTGTTATCACACGTTACAGTATAGCCTTCTGGTTGTTGTTCACAACCCGCCAACGTCTATTGAACCGGGTCATGACGGTGTTTATGTCCTGCGTACGAAATGTGTCAATCGCTCCAACGCAACGATCGAGGACGGAAGATATGGTTTTCCACTCGCTGTCCGTAAATCTACCGAGGACGTAGTCCACTTGATCTTGCGGTCGCTTCTCACGCCCAATTCCAACGCGCAATCGTGGAATATCCTCGCTACCAAGGACCGAAATAACGGAGATCATCCCCTTGTGCGATCCTGACCCTCCGGCAGCGAGAATCTTCATCTCACCCAAAGGAATGTCGAGGTCATCGTAGACAAGAAGCACATCCTGACGCGGTATCCGGAAGCGATCGATGACTGCCTTGACCGCTTCACCGCTTCCGTTCATATACGTCATCGGCTTGACAAGAAAAAGATCGCGGCTCTTGTAAACAAGAGCCGAACCGATCAATCGTGCTTTCAGTTGAGGAACATGCCGCTTGCGATAGAGATCAACAACATCAAATCCGATGTTATGTCGCGTCAGTGCGTATTCCAGTCCTGGGTTTCCCAGCCCGAAAACGGCCTTCAATTATTCCTCTTCGCTCTGGCCTTCTGTTTCCTCAGCGGGCGCACCCTCTTCCGCTTCCGCAGTCTCCAGCATCTCTTCTTCCTCTATCTCCTCTATCTCCTCTACCTCTATGCCGCGCGGTCCTACGATTGTCACCAATGCGCGTTCTGGGGAAAGAAAGGGAGCCACGCCGCCAAAGTCAACGTCGCGCACGCGGATACCATCCCCCATATCGAGCTCGCTTATATCGAGGGTGATTAGGTTAGGGATATCCTTGGACAGGCCGTGCACGCGCACTGTATCGAAGAGCACATTCACGACACCACCCTCTTTTGCCCCTGGTGCCTCACCGACGACTTTGATTGGTACGTGCAGTTTAAATGGAGTCTTGGCATCCGGATGGTAGAAATCGACATGGATCGGCTCATCAGTAATTGCATTGTATTGAACTGTCTTCACGAAAACGTCGATCGTCTCTGCCTGTTCGTGATCACTGATCGACAGATTAATACGAGAACTACGGGTAATTTGAGAAAAAAGTGCGCGCAGGTCGCGGCGCCCTATGACAAGGGAGATGTTCTCCATCGTCGGGCCATAGACTATTGCTGGTATCAGCCCCTTGCGGCGCAGGGCTCCCGCCTTCCCTGCCGGGCGCAACTTGGTGTTCAGTGTTGCAGACATTTCCACTCCTACAGTTCTATCTAGTAATGTGGGAAGAGGTGGCTTACCGACTTGTTCTCGAAGACCCGACGAATGGTCTTCGCCACATGTTCTCCCACAGGGATATACTCGACAATATCACTCTTCTCCGCCTGTTCCTGGGAAATGGTATTGGTAACGACCACCTTTTTCAAGGGTGATTGCTCCAGTGCCTCTAGGGCGTTTCCCGAGAAGACACCATGGGTGCAGTAGGCTAGTACGTCAGTTGCGCCGTGTTCAAGGAGAGCGTTCGCCGCGAGGATTAGAGTCGACCCCGACGATACGATGTCATCGACGAGGATGGCTCTCTTCTCGGAGACGTCGCCGATAACGTTCACCACCTGTACCTGTGATCCGTCGGCAGATCTACGCTTCTCGAGTATTGCTATTGGCAGATCAAGTCGTTCGGCAAGAAGGCGCGCGCGCACTGCTCCTCCCGCATCTGGGGAGACGATTATCGCCTCATCTCCATCAGCGTCATGTTTCTTGTAGTAGTTGGCGAAGATCGGGGCTGCCTGCAGGTTATCCACCGGGATGTTGAAAAAGCCCTGAATCTGTCCGACGTGAAGATCCATGGTGAGGACACGATCCGCACCGGAGATCTCAAGAAGGTTCGCCACCAAGCGGGCAGTGATCGGCACACGACCCGTGTGTTTACGATCCTGACGTGCGTAGCCATAATAGGGGATCACTGCAATTACCTTGCGGGCCGATGCTCTTCGTAAAGCGTCGATCATGATCAGAAGCTCCATCAGGTAATCGTTCACCGGGGGGCAGGTCGGTTGAATGACGAACATATCCGCCCCACGCACTGTCTCCCTGATCCGCACACGCACCTCGCCGTCGCTGAACCGATCGATCGCGGCGTCACACAGATCGATTCCCAGTGCGTAGGAAATCTCTTCTGCCAGTGGTTGGTTTGCGTTTCCGCACAGCAGTTTAAGCTCCCTTCCAATCATTGGCCTTCTTCCTCCCCCTTGTCTATCTTCTTCTTGTTAAGCTGACGCACGCGCGTTAGCGCCAAGTGCCTATCCGGTACATCCTCTGTTATTGTCGAGCCAGCACCAATCAAGGTGTCATCACCTATCTTCACCGGAGCGACCAAGGATGTGTTGCTACCGATGAACGCACGCTTGCCGATGTTGGTGTGGTGCTTGTCCTTTCCGTCGTAGTTGCAGGTAATCGTTCCCGCGCCGATGTTTGCGTCCTCTCCCACATCCGTATCACCGAGATAAGTAAGATGCCCTGCCTTCGCCCCACGCCGTACACGGGACGCTTTTACCTCGACGAAGTTACCGATTCGCACCTTGGGTCCGACGTCCGCCCCTGGCCGCAGGTGCGCGTACGGACCGACCGTTGTCTCGCTACGCACACGTGCTCCTTCGATGACCGAATAGCGCACATGACAGTCGTCTTCGATGGTCGAATCTTCTATGTAGCAGTCGGGGCCGATGACGCACCGCGTGCCGATCACCGTATCTCCTCGCAGGTGTGTACCTGGGAGAATCTCCGTACCAGAAGAGATCTGCACCCTAGGCTCGACATAGGTCCGTTCCGGATCGGTAATCGTCACTCCGGCTGCCACCAACTCCCGCACCTTCTGTAGGCGTCGTGATCGATCAACGAAGAGAGGATCAGTTTGTGAACACATATTGCCTCCCTGAAAACGCTTTGCTTGGACAATGAAAACGGGCTCTGTCGTTTGAAAGTAAACTTGACAGAGGAGAACCGATACTTGAAAAGACAATGGAGGGAGGAGGGGAACCAAAGAATCTACAGTCGCGGTGCGCGTACCCGTCTTGCCCCGCATTCACGCGGGTTGGGCTGAGAGCAACCGAGCTCGTTTCACCAGGATTATCTGTCATCGAACACCCACACGTATGATACGCGAGAATGCGCGAATCGATCAAGGGAAATTTCCTTGCGGTGGGCAAACACTGACCGTTATACTCGCCAAGGCGATGGGACAAGCGCGAGTCATGGCCCTTGTGTGCCCGCTTACGATCTATGCAATCATGAAGAAGGTGGAGACTGTGACAAGAATTTTCTCGGGAATTCAGCCGACGGGAACGCTACATATCGGCAACTACTTAGGCGCCCTCCGAAATTGGGTAGCCCTCCAGGAAGAACACGAATGCGTCTACTGCATCGTCGACTATCACGCAATTACCATTGAGGTCGATCCCACCACGCTACGCGAGGCATCGCACAACATGGCCCTTGACCTAATGGCGTGCGGGATCGACCCGCAACGCGCGATTCTGTTCATCCAGTCGGCCGTCCCCGAGCACACGGAGCTTGCATGGATTCTCGGCTGTGTCACATCATATGGCGATCTCACCCGCATGACCCAGTTCAAGGACAAGTCAGCCGGCAGGAAGTTCATCTCCGCCGGCCTCTTTACCTATCCCATCCTCCAAGCGGCGGACATCCTCCTCTATCGTGCACAGGGCGTTCCGGTCGGAGAGGATCAGGTACAGCACTTAGAGCTCTCGCGCCGCATCGCACGGCGGTTCAACTCCCGCTTTGGTGAGTTCTTCCCCGAGCCAGAGCCAATTGTGGGCAGGGGGGCGCGCATTATGTCGCTTGCCGACCCAACGATCAAGATGAGCAAGAGCGCCGGCGAGGCTCACTATGTTGGGGTAATGGAAGACGAGAAGTCGATCCAGAAGAAGATCCGTTCCGCAGTCACCGACACCGGCCTCACCGCCGGGAAGGAAATGTCGCCGGGTGTGGCAACCCTCTTTGAGATCCTGGAGCTATCATGTGCGATGATCGGTGATACCTCGATCGCCTCCGAGTTGAAGTCGGAATTTGCCGCTGGGAAATTGATGTACTCCAGTTTGAAGGATGCCGTATTCGAGAACCTGATGGCGGTCCTGCGACCGATCCAGACCCGCAGAGCTGAGCTTGCGGCGTCGGGCAAGGTAGAGGAGATTCTCGAACAAGGCGCAGAGAGAGCACACACCATAGCACGGGAAAACATTGCTTCGGTGCGGAAGCTTGCTGGCCTTGGATGAGGAACTGAAACCTTAGGTCCAGAATCCTGGAGATCTGACTTTCGTAACTCGCATCTTCCTTCGGTGGGACACTTTCGAGTGAGAAGATTTCGATCCGATGTCCTCAACATGTATACTCAGTGCAAAGAAAGCCTGTCCAGACTTACAGAGACGCATAACTGCGGATGTCAAGCGAACAAGGTGATT
>JAYEFP010000005.1:0-3674 GCA_034715975.1 Candidatus Bipolaricaulota bacterium
AAGGAAATAGCGCGAGATCTCCTGAAAAACGCCAGTGTTTCTGTAGGCAGGATCGGTGCGTGCGCCCTCAAGGCACGCGTACCCTGGGAGGAGATACGATCGCCTGGCAAACGAGATCAATTTCTCATCGACAATCGCGACGATCACCTCTCCTCTTGAATCAGCCAGCCAATCGTCCAACACCTCGGGCACATAGTCATCCCCGTCCCAGATCTGGGATGAGATCTCAGTGATGCGCGGCTTATCGCTTGCGACTGCCTTCCTTAGGGTGATCATTGACGAATTCCACTTGCGGGCCAATCGCTCACGTTGAGCAGGGAAACATGAAAAGGGTGCAGCTTAGCAGTCATCAATCCTCCGCGTACTGCTGGATTATCGTTCATGAACTGCTGCGCATCGCCCATCGATTTTGCACGAAACACGACGATCCCGAACGTTTCGTCCTCACAAGGACCGGCAAGGAGTAGACTCCCATCGCGAAGGGATTGCTGCAGCCGCGCGAAATGCTCATCCATGAGCGCCTCGTGATAGGGGAGTATCTGATAGGAATGCCAGGCGTAATGGGACGCAACAGGTATATGTAAGTTCTCGTCATCCGTTTCTCCTCCCGAAGGAATGGTACGCGAAGAAATGCGTGCCAGCTAGCCTTGAGGTCATCTGCTATGCTTGCACATCGCGCAGCATTGGATAAACTTAGGTTTTTATACCTGGCAGTCAGCGGTTCACTCAAGTTTCCCTGTTTCCAGCGAGGTCAAAATAATGGATTGATGCATGGCAGCTGCCTTTTGGCTGTCTTTGTGTGTTATAGTGTGAAGAGATTTACAAGCTACTACGGAGGGATGATGGCGGAGACATTTAGTATTGATACAGTGCGGAATATTGGCGTGATGGCGCACATTGACGCGGGCAAGACCACGGTGACGGAGCGAATTCTATTTTTCACCGGTAAGAACTACAAGATTGGTGAGGTGCACGACGGCGAAGCGACCATGGATTGGATGGTGCAGGAACAGGAGCGGGGAATCACGATTACCTCAGCGGCAACAACGGCAAGCTGGAGAGGACATCGGGTCAATATCATCGATACGCCGGGGCATGTTGATTTTACGGCTGAGGTAGAGAGAAGCCTGCGTGTACTTGATGGTGCCGTTGCTCTCTTCTGTGCAGCCAGTGGTGTGCAGCCACAGTCGGAGACCGTCTGGAGGCAGGCGGAGAAGTATCGCGTGCCACGCATTGCGTTTATCAACAAGATGGATCGTGTCGGCGCTAACTTCGAGGAAGTGGTTGAGGAGATTCGTCGCGAGCTTGGTGCTAACGCTGTTCCGGTTGTGATCCCCATCGGAGCGGAGGCCGAGTTCAAAGGGGTCATCGACCTCGTGGATATGAAGGCGATTTACTACGACGATGCTCCCACGGGAGCGGTGATACGTGAGGAGCAAATTCCACAGGAGATGCTCGTTCAGGCACAGGCAGCACGCGATCTGATGGTGGAGCGGATTAGCGAGCAGAACGATGCCTTGATGGAGAAGTTCCTCGATGGGAAAGCTCCACAACGAGAAGAGATTGTGCCGGCAATTCGCAAAGCGACGATCGAAGGGAGGTTCATCCCCGTTCTCTGCGGCGCTGCCTTCAAGAACAAGGGTGTGCGACGCCTCCTTGATGCGATTGTCGATTACCTTCCATCTCCGATCGATCTACCAGCGATAATCGGCGCGTGTAAGAAGGAAGACGACAAGATCGTGCGCGAGGCGAGCGACGATGAACCACTGGCCGCGCTGGCATTCAAGGTGCAGACGGACAAGCACATGGGAAAACTCACCTATGTGCGTGTCTATTCCGGGATCATGCGGGTTGGAGAGACGGTTCTCAACTCCACCCGCGGCAAGAAGCAGCGCGTGGGACGGCTATTTGAGATGCATGCCAACCATCGTCAGGCGGTAGAGGACCTGCGCACCGGCGATGTCGCAGCGGTCGTTGGGCTGGCTGATACGCGTACGGGCGATACGATCTGCAGCGTGGAGCATCCGATCGTTCTGGAGGCAATAGAGTTCCCCGTACCGGTCATCGGTGTAGCGGTAGAGGCGCAGACGCGCGAGGATCGCGACAAGTTGGCCAAAGCGCTCGCTCGCTTGGCCGAAGAGGACCCGACATTTACCGTGCGCTCGGACGATGAGACTGGAGAAGTGGTCATCTCAGGGATGGGTGAGTTGCACCTGGAGATCATCCTCGATCGTCTACGACGGGAGTTCAACGTTGCTGTGAACTCAGGCAAGCCACAGGTAGCGTATCGTGAGACGATCTTAAGTGCCGTCGATCACGTGTACCGTCATGTCAAGCAGACGGGTGGTCGCGGGCAGTATGCGCACATGGTCTTTCGCATTCAGCCGAACAAACCTGGAGCGGGTTTCCAGTTTGAGGATGAGATCAAAGGCGGCAAGATCAGTCGCGAATACCTGCGGGCGATTGAGAAAGGAATACTCGATGCCATGGCCGAAGGTTCGTATGCGGGCTTCCCGATGGTAGACCTCAAAGTGGTTGTCTACGATGGCTCGATGCATGACGTGGATTCGTCAGAAGCGGCGTTCCGTATTTGTGGGCTGATGGGCTTCCGCGAGGCGTGTAAGAAGGCCGGCATGTCGCTCCTTGAGCCGATGATGAGTGTTGAAGTGACAGCCCCCGAGACCTACACGGGTGCCGTGACGGGGAGCCTTGCCAGCAAAAGGGGGAAGATCATCTCCATGGACACGAAGGCAAATGCCGCCATAATGAACGCGCATGTGCCTCTCTCCGAGATGTTCGGATACGCGTCCGAGTTGCGGAATATCACAAGCGGGCGGGGAAACTTCACCATGCACTTTGAGCACTACGAAGCCGTCCCTTACGCATTGGCAGAAGAGATTGTCGCTGCTCATCGGGAAGAGAAGGGATAAAGCAGTGATAAGTGATGAGAAAGGGCGAGAGAAGACGCGGAACGCTCCATGAATGCGGAACTCGGAATGGGGAGTGCGAAACGGAGAAAGCGGTCTCACGCCAAGAACGTAAAGGTCGCCAAGGGAAGCACAGGCCATGAAAGGGCAAACGGGAAAGAAACTTCTGTGCTTGTGTAGCGTGTGCAGCTTGTCTGCCACGTTACGAAAAGCTGCATGGCTTCAGGAGCTTGTGCAGTGCAGAGCGCGGAACAAAAAGGGCATTCTCGCGCCAAGATGGAAAGGCCCGTCTGTTCTCGGCCATTGACAGACAGGATGCCAAGAAAGGCAGAACGAGATACGGAACGGAGAAAGCAATTTTTCGCGATCTTAGCGTCTTGAGCGAACGTAGCGAGCGAGCACGATGATTGCTGCTTCTTGCAGAGAAAGGGCATTTTGCACCACGAAGGACATGAGGAGCACGAAGATAGCAAGTAGCGATGTAAAGCAGGATTCCAAGCAAGTGATGATCGCTGGTGTTGTCTCGAATGTGGAGATTGCTTCACTGCATCTAAGTTGATCTTTATTAATGCTCTTCTTCGTGTCCTTCGTGCTCTTCGTGGTGAGCCCTTCTTGGCGATCTTTATCGAGCATAGCGAAAGGGCGTGAGGGCAGTTGATCGGAAGATAAACGAAAAATACGGCACACCCGAATAAGGTGTGCCGTATTATGTTAAGTGAAGTTATTTGCTGGTACTAAACGACCGCA
>JAYEFP010000006.1:0-13276 GCA_034715975.1 Candidatus Bipolaricaulota bacterium
AACAGGAGGCGCGAGAAATCCTTGGCAAAGTTGTCCCGCCGCCGGCGCTTCTTGCCGAAGCAGAGAGGCGCTTCGGTGATGTCCTCAAGTGGTTGCAGGTGTAGAATTGAGTGATTGAGTGATTGAATGATTGAATGATTGAGCGATTGAGAGATTGAGCGATTGAGAGATTGTTCTAGGAGTGCGAAGGTTTGGCGTGAACGAGAGGTTTTGATCAATCACTAAGTCATTCAATGACTAAATCACTAAATCCTAGAATCTCTCAATTGTTCAATGTATGAGCGTTCCAACACGCTCGCCTCGGCATATCCGGGTAAGGGCATCGGGATCTGAGAGGTCGAACACTATTATCGGGAGCTCGTTCTCGCGACAGATCTCCACCGCTACCTGGTCCATCACGCCGTAGCGCGCCGCCAGGAATTCATCGTACGTGAGTTCCTCGATTAAGTGGGAGTCTTTGTCCACAGCCGGATCGGCGCTAAATACGCCTTTGACGTTCGAGCCTTTGGCTACGAGATCGGCCCCGATCGCCGCTGCGCGAACGGCGGCAGCAGTGTCTGTGGTGACGAGAGGGCTCCCTGTTCCACCCGTGAAGATCACGATCTTTCCCTCGGAGAGCGCCTTGTGCGCCTTGCGGGGCGAGATAGGATCGGTCAGTTCGGTTACCACCGCCGACTGCACGATCGTCTCCTTGCCAGCACCTTCGAGGTAGGTGGAGAGGGCGAATCCATTCAACACAGTCCCGAGCATCCCTAAGGAGTCTGCGTCAACACGGTCGAGCCAGGGGCTGCGCGCTCCGCGGATGATGTTTCCCCCACCGACCACGATTCCGATCTGGACATTGGAAAGTGATGCGATCTGTTGCGCGATGCGGCGCAGGGCCTTAGGAGAGAACGCACCTTCTTCTCCAGCGAACGCTTCACCGCTCAGCTTGAGAAGAAGGCGTGCGGGGGAGATCACTATCCCTCTTCCCCGATTTCGTAACGGGCAAAACGCTTGACGAAGATGTTCTCTCCGGTCTTTGCCCGTAGGTCAGCAAGGAGATCCTCGATAGTGTGTGATGTGTCCTTTACGAATGGCTGCTTGAGAAGGCACGCCTCGGTGTAGAACTTCTTGATCCGCCCTTCGACGATCTTCTCAATCATCTGCTCGGGCTTTCCCTCCTTCTTCATCTGCACGCGGTAGACCTCTTTCTCGTTCTCCAGGTCCTCCGCAGGAACATCCTCCGGGGAGACATAGTACGGCTTTGCGGCCGCAATCTGCATTGCTACGTCGCGCGTAAATGTGCGGAAGTCATCGCTGTTAGCGGCAAAATCGGTGTTGGCGGCCACTTCCAACAGGACGCCCACCTTTCCGCTGTGATGCACGTACGCCTCGATCCGCCCCTCAGTTGCCTCGCGTCCCTTGTGCGCCATGAGTTCACGCCCCTCTTCACGCAGGATCTTCTTCGCGCGCTCGAGGTCACCGTCGGCTTTCGCCAGAGCGTTCTTGCAGTCCATGATTCCTACGCCGGTCGCTGCGCGCAGGGCTTTAACGTCCTCACTTCTTATCGTCATTTTCGTCTGTTCCTTCATCTCCCGAGGAGACTGTCTCTTCCGCTGCCACAGCTGCGGGAACTTCCTCTGGTTGCTCTTCCGCCGTCGGGCTTTCCTCAGGCTGCTCTGCCTCTGCTACCGCAGTCTCCACACTCTGTTCTTCGGATGTCTCTTCAACTATTGCCTCTTCCGTGCTCACTTCTTTTGCCACGGGTTCGCTTTCTACAGCGGCCGATGGAGCTCCTTCGACCTTTTCCGCGGAGGGCCCAGCTTCTGCAGCAGATGTAGGAGCCTCTTCGGCCTCTTCCTGCCGCCCTTCGCACCCTTCGAGCACGGCATCGGCTATGCGTGATGTGATCAGCTTTGTTGCCTTGATTGCATCGTCGTTTCCGGGAATCGGGAAGTCGATCGGGTCAGGATCGCAGTTGGTGTCGACGATTGATACGATTGGGATACCGAGTATGCTTGCCTCATGCACGGCGTTGATCTCGATGTCCGGATCGATTACGTACAGGATGTCAGGAACGCGCTCCATGTGTCGCAATCCGTCCAGGTTGCGCTGCAACTTGGCGAGAACACGTCGCATGCGTGCCGCCTCTTTGTTAGGCACATAGTCGATAGATCCGTCCTCCATCATCGTCTCAAGGTCCTTCATTCGCTTGATACTCTGCTTGATCGTAACGAAGTTGGTGAGCGTCCCCCCAAGCCAACGGAGGTTCACATAATGCGCGCCACACCGTTTGGCTTCGTCTGCGATTGTTGACTGCACTTGCTTTTTCGTGCCGACGAACAGGATTTCCTTTCCTTCTCCGGCGCGATCGCGGACAAAGAAGTACGCCTTCTTGAACATGTCCACAGTCTGCTCAAGGTCTATAATGTGGATCCCTTTACGTTCGGTAAAGATGTAGCGACCCATCTTTGGGTTCCACTTTCGCGTTCGGTGACCAAAGTGAACTCCGGTCTCCAACAACTCTTTCATTGTCAGTACTTCCACATCACCCTCCCAATAATAAAACGTTGTGTCAGAGTATAGCAAACAGTGATGATCTCTTCAATCTGGAGCATGAGTGTGTGTGAAGCAAGTTCAGATCGTGAAGTTTCCCTGCTGGTCTGCACGCGATCGCTTGATATAATAATGACGGAGGTCGAGATAGATGACGGAGCAGGAGATGGCAACGGCACACAGTGGCCCTTTGCGCAGCCTTCCCAAGAATACGGAAGCGGAGCAGGTGGTGCTTGGCTCTGCTATCTTGGAACCGGAAGAGACTATCCCTATCCTGATTGACAAACTGCGCCCAGAGGACTTCTACCGTCGTGCGCACCGGGTGATATTCCGCACGATCCGTGACCTGTTCGATCGAGGAGAGCCGTCCGATATCGTCTCGTTGTCCAACCGCCTTGAAGAGCAGGGGGACATGGAAAAGGCCGGTGGACGGGTCTATCTGAATGAACTTCTTGACCGGGTGACGACCACGGCGAGCCTGGATTACTACACGGAGATTATCCACAAGAAGGCGACTCTACGCGCCCTTATCGAGGCCGGTGGGAGAATCTCCGAGTTTGGCTACGACGAGGCGAGCGAAACAGCCGAGATCTTGGACAAAGCGGAGACGATCATCTTCGACATTTCCCGCAATGAGGGATCAGGAAATTACTACCTGATAAACGAATACCTCTATGATCATATCGACACGTTGGAGGAACTGCACCGCGATCCAAATCGTCACACAATCACTGGGTTTTCCACGGGGTTCCCATATTTTGATGAGATGACATCAGGGTTACAGCGCTCGGACCTCATAGTTATAGCGGGCCGCCCAGGAACGGGGAAGACAAGCCTGGCACTGGCAATATCGCGACACATTGCGATCCGCGAGAACGCAGCAGTGGGGATCTTCTCGCTGGAGATGACGAAGGAGCAGTTATTGGAGAGGCTGTTGTGTGGTGAGGCAAAGGTCAGCCTGCACCGCCTGCGTGGGGGATACGTTCCGGCGGCGAAGTGGCGCGACATTGCTAACACAGCGAGCAAGTTCCAGAAAGCGCGGATCATAGTCGATGACTCTCCTGGAACGTCCGTATTGGAGATTCGCGCCAAGGCGCGACGGATGCTGGCTCAACACGGATTGGATATGCTCATAGTTGATTATCTACAGCTGCTTGAGGGGTCGATCCGTACCGACGTACGGGAACAAGAGATTGCTCATATCACACGATCTCTTAAGAAACTGGCGCGTGAGCTTAACGTGCCCGTTATCGCCATTTCACAGCTGAATCGAGCGGTGGAGCAACGAGAGAAGCGCTATCCTCGTTTGTCTGACTTGCGCGAGAGTGGCGCAATAGAGCAGGATGCTGACCTTGTGGCCTTCATTTATCGTGCCGACTACTACAATGAGCCAGCCGATGCGACAAAGGACGGCCAGAGCTCGGGAAGCGAAGCGGAGATCATTATCGCCAAACAGAGGAACGGTCCCTTAGGCAAGGTGCCGGTTATCTTCCACAAGGCCTACGCCAGCTTCTACCCGACCACGCGTGATGATTCGGCGCCGTTCTAGGGGTGTGCCGATGGAGCAGAGCCTGCGTATAATCGCGATCATAAACTGAGGAGTGAGGGAGGAATAATGGGTTACCCGACGCAGTACCGCTACACTAAAGAACATGAGTGGATCGAGCTGGATGGCAAGCGTGCTAAGGTAGGAATCACGGATCACGCACAGAGCGAGCTTGGGGACGTCGTATTCGTCGAGCTTCCTGCCGTGGGAACCGCGATCAGCCGAGGGGATACCTTGGGAACAGTGGAGTCGGTCAAGGCAGTCAGCGACGTGTACTCGCCGCTTAGCGGAGTGGTTGTGGAAGTGAACTCCGAGTTAGAGGCATCGCCGGAGACAATCAATGCAGATCCGCATAGCGTGGGTTGGCTAGTTGTGCTAGAGGTAAGCGATTCCAGTGAGCTCGATGCCCTTCTCGACGCTGCTGCTTACGAGAAACTCATCGCGGAAGAGTAGACGCCATGCACTACATTCCTAACACAGATGCCGATCGCAAAGCGATGCTTGCTGCGATCGGGCGCTCCTCGGCAGAGGAGCTTTTTGCTGACATTCCACAGATTGTTAAGGATCGCTTCCAGCCTCTCGGCCTCTCTCCGAAGAACGAGATGGAGGTGCGAACAGAGCTTGGCTCCTTGGCACAAGAAAACGAAGCAACCAATGCGATCTCCTTTCTCGGCGGCGGAATTTATGATCACTACATTCCTAGCATCGTGCAGCACATTACATCACGTTCCGAATTCTACACGGCTTACACGCCGTACCAGCCTGAGATAGCTCAAGGGACACTGACAGCGATGTTTGAGTTCCAGACGTTCCTTTGTGAACTGACGGGGATGGAGGCCGCCAACTCGTCGATGTACGACGGTGGAACCGCGCTCGCCGAGGCGGCTATGATGGCGACCCGTGTCACCGGGATAAGAAAGATTGCCGTCTCCCACGCCCTCTTTGCGCACTACCGACGCGTCCTCGATACGTATTGCTGGGCCTCCGGAATCGAGATTGCAGAGATCCCAGCGCCCGATGGTCACTGCGATTTTTCCCGCGTTCCCTCTGGTGTTAGTAGCGTGATTGTGCAATCACCGAACGCGTTCGGCGTTATCGAGAATCTGGTCGGGGTCAAGGAAGCGATTGGGGATGCCCTGTTGATCGTCGCTGTGAATCCGGTTTCTCTAGGGATTCTCGCTGCTCCGGGGCAATCTGAGGCTGACATTGTGACCGGCGAAGGACAGCCGTTCGGGCTACCTGCCTCGTTTGGTGGGCCTTTCCTCGGCCTGTTTGCCACGAGGAAGGCCTACCTGCGGCAGATGCCGGGCCGTCTCGTTGGACAAACGGTCGACGCTGACGGCAATATCGGATACACGATGGCTGCGCAGACGCGCGAGCAACACATCCGTCGTGGAAAGGCGACATCAAACATCTGCACCAACGCACAACTCTGTGCCCTCACCGCGACTGTTTATCTAGCAAGCCTTGGAGGGGATGGCCTTCGCGACCTTGCAGTTCTGAACCTGGAAAAGGCGCATTACTTAGCCGATCGACTGAGTGCGTTGCCTGGTTGCTCGCTTGAATTCGCGGCACCGTTCTTCAACGAGTTCGTGTTGCGCGTTCCGGGTGACCCTCAGAAGATTCGTGCCGGGTTGCGCAAGGAAGGGATCCTTATTGATGATCCGGCGCATATGGAAGCGCTTGGAATCACCGGAGCGTTGCGCCTTGCCGTCACGGAGAGACGATCAAAAAATGATCTTGACTTGGTGGCCGACCTTGTGGGGAGGATGCTGTGAGAACGATATTCGATTATGAAAAACGGAGTGGAACAGGGGGGATTCTCCCGAAGTTGGATGTTCCGGAATGTGGAGTGGAAAAGCTCTTGCCAAAGGGATTTATCCGCCGTGATGAGCCGAGAATTCCCAACTTGAGCGAGCCGGAGGTCGTGCGTCATTACACTGCCCTCTCCAAGTTGAACTACGGCATCGACGATGGTCTCTATCCGCTGGGAAGCTGTACCATGAAGTACAACCCCAAGGTGAACGAAGACGTAGCGCGCCTACCTGGGTTTGCCTCCGTTCACCCCGCGGCTGACCCGGACCTTGTGCAGGGATCGCTCGCCGTCATGTATAGGATGTCAAGGCTCTTGTGTGGCATCGCTGGAATGGCAGATGTAACCCTGCAACCGGCGGCGGGCGCCCACGGAGAGATCACTGGGATGTTCCTGCTCAAGCGTTACTTTGAGGCGCGCGGTGAGACGCAGAGGACACGCATTCTCTTGCCTGACTCCGCGCACGGGACTAATCCTGCCTCAGCGGCGACTGCTGGATTCTCCGTCACGGAGATTTCTTCTGGCGAAGACGGCCTAGTTGATCTCAACCTTCTTAGCGAGGAGCTCGACGAAACTGTGGCCGGGGTCATGCTTACCGTTCCTAACACGCTGGGAATCTTCGAGGAAAATATTGTAAAGATCACGGCAATGGTCCATGCTGCTGGAGGGCTCTGCTATTTCGATGGAGCGAACCTAAACGCCTTCCTCGGGCACGCTCGCCCGGGAGATATGGGAGCAGATGTGTTCCATTTCAACCTGCACAAGACAATGTCCTCTCCGCACGGCGGAGGTGGGCCAGGCTCCGGACCGGTGTCGGTCAGTGAAGCGCTCGTCCCGTTTCTTCCCGTACCCCGCGTACGCAAAGAGGGGGAGCGCTACTCCCTCGATTGGGAACAGCCGCAGTCGATCGGGTGCATGCACTCCTTCTACGGAAACTTTGGTGTCTTCCTCAAGGCGTATGCCTACATCCTCACATTGGGGGACGAGGGCTTGCGCGAGGCTGGCGAAAACGCCGTGTTGAACGCGAACTACCTACAAGAGAGGCTGAAAAAGACCTACCGACTCCCCTACGACCGCCTGTGCAAGCACGAATTCGTCCTCTCCGGGAAGGGAGTTGGCGAGGGTATATCGACCCTCGATATCGCCAAAAGGTTGATTGACTACGGTTTCCATCCACCCACGATCTACTTCCCGCTGATCGTGCACGAGGCGCTGATGATCGAGCCGACAGAGACGGAGAGGAGAGAAACGCTCGACCGATTCGCCGAGGCGCTGGAGAAGATCGCTGCGGAGGCGAGGGAGAATCCGGAGCTTCTACACGATGCGCCTCACACAGCGCCGACGCGACGGCTGGATCAGACACGAGCAGCACGTCACCCGATCTTGACGTATCCGTTTGGGAAATAGCTGTCAGTTGTCAGCTATCAGCCGTCAGCAATCAGCTATCAGCTGTTCAGTCATAAGCTTTCAGTCTTCAGGCGTAGCATTTGACGTACTTTAGGCTGATCGCTGAAAGCTGACGGCTGATTGCTGATGGCTACCTCGCCCCTTCGATGGCGGCAGCGATCTGCGCACAGACACGGTTGCACAGCGTTTCGTCAGCCGCCTCAACGAGGATGCGAATCACTGGTTGCGTTCCAGAGGGGCGAACGACAAGTCTCCCTTCTGTGCCGAGGCGCTCTTCCGCTTCGCTAATTGCCGATACAACACGTGGATCAGTGACAAGCGTAGCAGGTTCTGCAACAGCGATGTCCGTGCGTGCCTGTGGGTAGAGGGGAATTGCTTCTGCCAAGTTATGCAGCGGGGCTCCGCGCTCGTGGGAGATCTCGAGCAGCTTGATCGCTGTGAGAATTCCATCTCCGGTGGGACTGTGATCGGAGAATATGATGTGCCCTGATTGCTCGCCACCCAGTTGGGCTCTCTGGACGAGCATTGCCTGTGCCACGTGACGATCGCCAACTGGCGTGCGTAGCATGTCAATTCCGGATTGAGCCAGGGCATTCTCCAACCCCATGTTGCTCATCACAGTGGTTACGACGATCGGTGGGTCGAGCGTGCCTTTCTGATTCATATGCAACGCGGCGATTCCTATCATGCGGTCACCATCGATGGTCTCTCCACAAGGAGAGATGAGGAGGACACGATCACCGTCACCGTCGAACGCGATTCCGAGATCGGCGTGTTGAGTGAGGACAGCTTCGCGCAATGCTTGAAGGTGCGTAGATCCGCATTTGCGATTGATGCGCCTACCATCTGGAGTGCAATGCATCTCGATGACGTGGGCGTTGAAGTGACGCAGGACATGCGGCGCGATTGCCCCCGTAGCGCCGTATGCGCAATCGACGATGATCGTCAAGCCGGAGAGATCGATATCTTCCGTCTCGATCGTCCCCGTAAGAAAAGCGGCGTAGCGGGTGCCCGCCGCCTGCAGTGGAGAGATCGATCCGACAGACCGAGCGCGATGTGGGAGGTAAGAAAGGGTCTGTTCGACGGCATCTTCCTCCTCGATGGTGAGCTTCATTCCCTTGCGGTCGAAGAACTTGATCCCGTTGTCCTCCGGTTCGTTGTGTGAGGCGGAGATCACAGCTCCGAGATCGGCGCGCTCATCCTTGATAAGAAACGAGATTGCCGGAGTGGGAATGATCCCCGCGAGGAGGACATCGACGCCGGCGGAGGCAAACCCTGCGGCCATCGCTCCTTCAAGCATCGGTCCGCTTAGGCGTGTGTCTCGGCCGATGATCACCCGTCCCCCCGAGGGGACAAGCCGGGCTGCAGTGGCGCGGGCAAGGGAAAGCGCGAGTTCGGCGGTCACATGTTCATTTGCCCGCCCGCGCACGCCATCTGTTCCAAATAGGATTGTCATTGGGATGCCTCCATCTGCGGGGACCACCCTCCGCCAATACTGAACATGGGAGGGCCGAGTGCTAGCGGGTAGATTATCTCGCCGCTAGCAGCAAGCTGGAAGTGGTCGGCAAACGAGAAGCGATATGAGATTCCACCGCCGAAGACAAGCGACGGGAATCTTGCTGACAAGTCGAAGTAGAAGATCCCTACTGTGCCTCGCAACAGGCTCACTCCTGCGTCTTCCTGGCCGCCGATGGCCACCTCGGCGCTTCCCAGGATGAGTGTCTTCCCATCCGGTGTGAGGAAGAGCGATGCTATCGCCCAGCCGAAGGGAAGGTGGGTTCCAATATCAACTCCGACCATGAACGGGGCTTGCCCTAGAGGAATAATGATACGCAGACCGATGTAGTCAAGCCCTGCCCCAAAGGTAAGGTGAACAACGAAGATCACGACAAGGAGTGCCGTGATAATCAAGATCTGTCGCGTGTGTCGTAGCATCACTGTGAGTATATCCGCATGTATACCTCACAGGCAAATACTACTTGTCGCCCCCTACTGGGATTCTGGCCGCACAATGTCTCCGATCAACAGATCAAAATCGGACGTAGGCACTGCGTAGGAGACACGATCACGCACGTCGGTTATCACGATTTCTCCCCTCACTCCGACCACGTCATAGGAAAGGATCTCTCCAGTCACGGGATCGACGACGAGATTGATGGTCTCCAGAACCTGGAAGAAATCGCCCTTGTGCACACCAGCATCAGCGCCAATGTTTATTGCGATGCGGCCGTCGGAGAGGATTGCTGCCACCTGCCCCTCGCGTGAGACTACTATCGCTGGTGTTCTCGCTGTGGACGACTCCCGTGCAGCCAGCACGTCCGGCGCTGCGTTCTCCATCCCTGTAATGAGCCGGGACACAAGCTGGTCGAGTGCGCTGTTTGTTGCCTTCCCTACAATTGTTTCGTCGAACTGACCGCTTCCTACGGTGATCTCACTCAGTGGGGTCACTGCCCCCATTCCCGGCTTGATCTGGAAGCTGACCGTAGCAATGTACGACATCCCATCCCAGAGTTTCGCGATATACAGTCCGGGACTGAGTTGCACTCCGCCAGGGCCGCGTTGATCCCAGAACCACTCTCCGCAAGCACCGTTTCCAACGAATTGACCGCTATCCAGCATCTTTATGAACACACCGCCGATCGTGTCGATCTCCACGTTAAACCAATCAGCCAGGCCGCTGTTCTTGTAACCAAAGTGAGCTGTCTCCCCGATGTAGTAGTACGGCTTATCACTTCGCAACCCGCCGCTACACACGTTGGCAGCTGCGGGCTGAGAGGTAGAGAGAAGCTTCCCGATGTCGACTGAGAATCCGGTGGATCCGCTAGCACTTCCCTCTGCTGAAACGGCGTCTACGATCTCTGATGTGTATACGCTTACTAGCCTTGCGGACATTGCTATATCCACCGACGCGCTGCTGGCACTGAAGAAGCCAAGGCTTATCGCTTGTTGCTGTACGTTGGCCTTGGTGACGGATCCCACGATGAGCAGGTCGGCTCCGAGGAGCTGCCCGGCAGTGACAAGGTCTGATGTAATAGCCGGGTTCAGCCCGCGCTCTTGCATCACAGCCTCAAGATCGCTTCGTTCGAGCACGCGTACTCCGCTCTGCACAAGTCGTCCGACTAGCTCGTCGGCGATTCCTTGTCCAACGTTGATAAACCCAGAGCTGCTGCGATCCTCGAACCGTGCCACTGCGACCTTGATATTGGAGAGGGCGGACGTTGCCGGATCGATTGAAACGGCAAGGGTGATCCTCTGCGAGTTGTTTTCTTCATTGGATTCGGAGATTCTATTGAATGGCTGGTCGGCCTCGACGATGATCGTGTGCATTCCCGGGCTAGGCTGCCAATTGATGGAGATACTCTTGTTGCGACCGGCATCTATGCCGAACGGGATGGAGGGTGTATCGACCTGAATCTCATCCACGAGAAATCTCACATTGAACCGATTCTGTGCGTCAGTGGTCCCGATGTTCTCTACCGTTGCAGTAATCGTAACCATCTGCCCAACAACCGGGTTCTCGGGAGAAAGGTTGATGCTGGCGACGATGAGATCGGGACTGGCCATACCCAACACGGACACAAATAAGGCTATCGACAAACTGACAAACGCTATAAGACGCTTCACTCTTTCCTCCCTATGTGGAGATCGTTCGTCACTACATACACGGACATCGTCAACTTGTTTCATCAATCATACTGGCTGTCGGACGTATGTCCGCGGATGGTGGTTAATGGTAGCAGTAACGCTGCTAAGAAGGCGATGACGGCAATAGACAATCCGATGCCGAGCTCATCGGCCATCAGGCCGATGAGCGGTGCTAGCACTGCGGTAATAAGGGTCCGCAGCTGTGATTCGACAGACAGGCCGGTAGCCATAGTTTGACGAGGAATCAGGTCAGCGAGATACCCGACAAGGAGCGGCCTCCTGGCATTCTGCAGCAGATACAGACCAAGAAAACCGATGATCGAGACGACATACACACGCGTCAGCATGCCGATCCCTCCCGCGATTAGTAGAAGTATCCCGGAGACGTAAATCATGTTGGCTGCTCTTGGAATCGAGTGGACGCGTTGCTGGATCATTCCCGCATGTGATGCAGCGTAGCTTGTTCCCAAGTAGATGAAGAAGTAGAGAACACCGACCACAATTGCCACTCGCCTGTCTCCGCTCAATGACAACAGGATCGGTAGCGCGAGTGCTTGTGCCTGCAGCACTGGCTGGAGGTAGTCCTTGGTAGACCTGAATATGGCATCGAACGAGGCGCTGCTGAGAAGTCCGCGCAGGAGAGCCCCCTTGCGGAGCATACGAAGTGACTCAATCGTTGTCGAGCGGAACTGCTTGATGATTCGGCTCACGCCTCTTTCCTCCAGTCTTGCCCGTACTCCATCAAGTTCCTTTGGGTAGGAGAGCATGAGGAGTAACTCCAGGAAGTAAGGCACGATTGAGGCGAGGAAGATGATGCGGTAGCTGCCTGCCTGGAAGACAAGGGCAGCAGCAATCAGGGCCGCGATCGCTGATCCAAATTGAGAGGCGGCACGCGTGTGGCCGTAGTATTCTACCTTAAGCTGCTCGATCCCTCTTATGTGCAGATATTCGAGGATCAGCGCCTTGTGCGTGCCAGAGCGGAACGCTTCCCCAAAGGCGAACAGGAGCATCGCCAGTGCGAAGACGCCAAAGTGAGGGAACTGATAGAATAAGGCAAATGAGAAAAGATAGGATGAGAATGAAGCGAGCATTGATCTGCGGCGTCCGTAGGCATCAGCGACAATCCCTGTCGGTATTTCTAGGACGTTCGTTGCGATCTCGCGAATGGAGAACAAAGTTCCTATTTCAAGGAACGTTAGGCCCATCTCACGAAAGAAAAGAATGAGAAACGGGTCGAAGAAACGCAGGTTCTTGAGAAACCCGTAGGCGCGGAACTTGTGGAACATCAAATCCCTGGGAATGGCCACGTTCTATCCCGCTTCAGAGGTCAGGATACGCTCCAAGGCCTCAGCGGCCATGGGGCCGAGTACCTTGCCGCGCATGTTCCTTATCATCTCGATGGACTTCTCGCGGCTGAACGCCTTGCGGTATGGTCGATCTGTGGAGAGGGCGTCGTAGACATCGGCTGCCGTGATTATGCGTGCGATCAGCGGGATATCGTCACCCTTCAGTCCATCCGGGTAGCCGCTCCCATCCCAGTGCTCATGTTCGTGGCGCACGGCATCTGCCACATGGCTGTAGATAGCGAGTCCCTCGATCAACTCCGCGCTGATCACCGGGTGCTTCTTCATTACAGTCCATTCATCGGCATCGAGCGGACCGGGCTTGAGGAGAATAGCGTCCGGGACGGCGATCTTCCCGATATCGTGTACCTTTGCCGCAATGTCGATCTTCTCTATCTCGCTCTCAGGAAGGTCCATCTCTTGTGCAATCCTTACCGCAAGCTCGGCGACGGACGTCGAATGCACGGCCGTATAGTGATCGCGTTCGTCAAGAATACGAGAGATCCTCTCAAACGTCTTTCTCGCTTCCGTCTGCAGTTGCAGATAACTACGAAAGGAGACGTGGACGAGGATCAGCGGGACAAGTCCCAAGAAGACATGCCACACAGAGATCGAGTAGAGAACAGCAAGCAAGAGAGCAGAGGCGCAGAGTACGATAAGCTGGATGGCAAAAGCGCGCAGGCTCTTCCAGAGTCCGTAGAAGAACTTGCTACCTCGTGTTAGAGAGACGATTCCCCGTACAAAGGATAGGTTCAACAAGGAGCAAGAGACGAAGCTGCCTACTGCCCAAAGGTAAGCATTCAGAGTGTTTAGGAAAAGCACTTGGTGGCCGGAAAACCGTAGTATTAGTCCTGCAATTGCTACTGATACTACAAACTGGCTGACATTGAATGCAATGGGGGTGACAGCATCCCATACTCCCGTCTCCTTTTGCCTCCAACGCAGCAGAATCTCAGAGATAAGGGAGGAGAGGAAAACGAGGAA
>JAYEFP010000007.1:0-3672 GCA_034715975.1 Candidatus Bipolaricaulota bacterium
TGCTCTCCAGGTAGGTCTCTATGTTGGCTTCCTCACCTGTGTGCGCACTGGCAATAGTGTCAGCCTCGGCACAGAATCCATCCCAGAGTGATTGATAATCGTGCTTTATCTGCTCATCACTGAGAGGAGCCGCTGTTGCAAATATGTGCTGCCTTGTTAAACGAAGAGGCTCCAAAGGCAGATAAACAGGTGGAGCTTCTTCTCTATCACCAAGATTGAGACGGCTGAATATGGATCTCAGCCGTTTTGGCCTAGCGGAATCCTTCTCTAATTCTTCACGCTCACCGGCCGATAGTCGATCGGCCAGAGCGACGATCTTCACAGGAAGGCCTAAGCCATCCAGTCGTCCTGAATGCTCAGGGTCACCGTGATGCCACCCGACCGGGGCCATAGCTCCACGCCACTCTCTTGGCACATGTTGATTGACGAATTGGTCACCAACTGCTGGATGCTTCTTGCTTCCATGAGTGCCCGCTTTACCTGTACGTTGACCGAATTTGCCGATGTCATGCAGTAGACCAGCGAGCGCTATCAAGTAGGTTTGGTGTTCTTGTTTCCCTATCACACGATTACCTCCTCATCCCTTAATCATAATACCATTTGCGATCAATTACATCGGGCGAGTTACCCATTTTTAATAGGTCATCTGCCCTAATATGTGGAGCAAGCAAAGACACAACGGTAGTTCGATCAATGGTACTATCAGGTGAAAGTCCTAGGAAGTTCCTAAGTTTCCGGAACGTCGCCGATAGCTGATGCCCCACCGTACGTGTGCTCCGGTGAATTCGCTTACCGATGTCAGCGTTCGTTCCGCCGCGCACAACAAGTTCTTCTACAACGCGCCGTTCAGCTGGCGTAAGTACAGCCCTGAGAAAGTGCATCCATCTGTATTGCGTGTCACGGCGCAAGAACTTACGTTGAATTACTGCGGCAGTCCACGGATCATCGTATTGAGAAATAGCTTTGAGAACGGAGCCTTCTTCGCTCCATAGAGGTATAGGCAGATCGATCAAGGTGTACTCCAATGGATCGGCCACAAACTTGCGCGAACGCACTAGGCTCGGTGAAGAGACCAGATAGACCAGATGATCGTGGCTACTAAATAGGAACTGTGCCACGATAAAAGCACAGATTGCAATGGGTTTGCGTCCTCCCGAGACATTCAGAAAGATGCTCCAACCGCGAGATTTGAAGCTGTGAACCCAGTAGCGTATTTTACGGTAGACAACCTTCAGGTCTTCTTCGGAAGTAATGTCCGCAACGCGTATTTGGCTAAGGGTAAGCTTGATGCGATGTGCAAATGGAAGGCCATCCCATGCCTCTTCGAGACGATGTATCCCTGAAACGATCGCCCTATCATCTGTTTGAGGATAGATGCCAACAACCTCTGCTATCGGCACGCCCTTATCCAATAAGTGCGAAAGGGTAAGTGTCAGGATCTGTGGTTCTGTCCCCAGGATAGAGATCAATACCGCTGGCTCTTCGTCCATAAACTCATTCTAATGAGATCGATTAGCCCGGTCAAACTATAGATGTAAACTATAACAACAGTAAAGCTGAAGCAGCACCAGATGACGGTCGCAATCCCTTTCAGGGTTCGAAGGGTTTTCTGTAACAGCTTGGGCCCTGTAGACAAAACCGTAACATATATGTATACTACGCCGTAGCAAATCGATGGAGGGATTCGCATGCCAACTACAACCGTGAGGATCAAGCGTGAAACAAAGCGAGCTTTGGACCAGCTAGCAAATCAGACGGGCCAAAAAACTCAGGATGTTCTAGATCACGCCATCGACGCATACAGGCGGCGTCTTTTCCTTGACCAAGCGAATCAAGCGTATGCAACATTGAGGCAAGATGATGCCCGATGGGCCGAGGAAATCGCCGAGCGCAAGGCCTGGGATGCCACTTCCAACGATGACCTGAAGGAAGCCTGATGCCTCACCCAGCGCGCGGAGAGATCTGGGGTGTAGACCTAACCCCAGTCCTGGGGCACGAGCAGGGCGGACGCGGCCCGGCTCTCGTAGTCTCGGTGGATGCATTCAACGCAGGGCCAGCGGAACTGGTGGTAATCCTACCGCTGACCAGCAAAGCCAAAGGCATCCCGTTCCATATCCAAATCAAGCCTCCCTCGGGAGGCTTGGAACAAGTGAGTTATGTCAAGTGCGAGGATATCCGTTCGATATCCAGGCAGCGACTTAGAGAACGCTGGGGCACCGTGAGTAGCATGACGCTCCTACAGATCGAAGACCGGTTAAGAATCCTGCTTAACCTCTAGAAACTCCCGCCGCAGACGTCTACCGCGCATAGCGCTAACTCGAACCATACGAGATCTTCATTGGTGTTTGCTCGACCGCTAAAGAGGATTATACTTCAGTTGGCGGGTCTTGAACTTGTGATTTCTTCTTACAAAAGTATAGAAGTGGTTGTTACACCTGGATCAATTCCAAGGGGCAAGAGCTGGTGGCAGCAACGGGCTGGTTGCGGCGAAGAAACACCAAGAATGAACTGAAGGCATTCCTCGCTTCGAGCATTCTTGGCGTCCTTCGTGCTCTGCGTGCTATGATGGTGAGCGCGCTAGGATATAAGAAGCCGAACCATGCGTCCGTCCCGCTGCTATCGGAGAGTCTTCAGAGTCGGTCTCGTACCGTATGACAGTGCAGTGAGAGAAACGCCTCTTGATATGTCACACCGTGGTGATTACTATGTAATTACACGACGGAGGTGCGCCCATGAAAGTCAAGATTGTCAGAATCGGCAATTCCAAAGGTCTTCGTCTCCCGAAACCGGTCATCGACCAGGTGGGATTGGCGGAGGAAGCGGAGCTAGAGGTTCGGGATGGGGAGATTGTAATTTCACCTCCCAAGCAGGCTCGCGCTGGTTGGTCAGCCGCAGCCCAGGCCTTGGCGGATCGGCACGAGGATGAGTTGCTCGATCGGCAAGTGCCAACCCGCTTCGACAAGCAAGAGTGGGAGTGGTAATGAGATCGGGCGTGCGCCGCGGGCAGGTCTATCTGGTGTCGCTGGATCCTACGACAGGGCGGGAGATCAGGAAGACGCGGCCCTGCGTCGTCGTATCACCGGACGAACTCAATGCTCACCTAGGGACATGTATCGTCGCTCCGATGACAACAGCGGGTCACACTTATCCTTTCCGCACTCCCTGTCGATTCCAGGGCAAGGCAGGCCACGTCGTCTTGGATCAGATTCGTACGGTGGATAGGGAACGCCTCGTCAAGAAGCTCGGGCACCTTTCTCCTCACGCACTAGAGGGTTCTCTGCACGTGCTGACCGAGATGTTCACCCTGTAGGCGAGGTCGAGTGGAGAAACAGTCCCGGCGGGTTGCCGAATGATTGTAATGTCGAAATGGCCGCCTACAAACCGGGTTGAAGAAATGGCCTCCGCCTCTCGGCCCGACAGAGGCGGGTCGGGACGATGCGTTGCTGCACACGTCTTGAGGGCAGCGATTTCGGAGGCACATCTTACAACGGAGGTCACCAGTGAGCGCACTTTGATGCACCGGTAAGCTGCTGGATTTGCTCGGTCGAGCCACTGTTTCTCATGTAACTGGTACGCCAACGTGGTGCCGACGATAGCAGCGGAATTCGTGGTATTCGCCAATGAGGGAACATTGCTCAGCGTGGCAATACCAATTGAAGTAAACGATCGTCT
>JAYEFP010000008.1:0-3631 GCA_034715975.1 Candidatus Bipolaricaulota bacterium
CTGTGCAATAACGAACAACGGATATATTTCACAGGGGCTATGAACCCAACGAACCCTACAAACTGCTCTTACCTCATAATCCATCAATCCCTAATCCCGCCTTGTCTTGTTACCCATCACTGCTTCCCGCCCCTTGCCCTAGAACCTAGCACGTAGAACTTAGAACGCTTCTCTACTCATCACTCGTCACTCATCACTGGTTCTACACCATTCACGATTTACGATTCACGATTCACCCTTCACCATTTACTATTCACCCTTCACCATCAAGCCTTCCGCTACAGCTGCCGTTTTGAGCCGCTCATCGAAGCAAGAAAACGAAACATCCAAGCGAGTCCTATTCCGTAAAAGAAGAGCTGACGCCAAGTGAATTGCATCAAATCCTCTCAAGGGTTGTCTCTCCGTCAATGTTCCACCCAGTTTGGCCACGCTTTCGGAAACCTCCACAATGAAATAGTTATCCCAATCCCGTATTAGATCCTCAACTACCTGATCATGTGCTTCTTTAGAGAGTTCCCCTTCACGATATTTTCTGGCGATTCCAGCTCTCGCTTCCACGTAGGCTACACGGGAAGTTGAGACGATCCGGGCCTCTTCCACCGCTCTTTTAACCTTTTGCGATCCCGACTCTTCGATATAGAGCTTTACCAGAGCGCTGGTATCTAGGTAGAGAATCACCTTCGATCCTCAATGATCAGATCAGAAAGCTGTCGTCCACGACCCAGCACGGAATGAGGGGCTCCTTTCGGCTTTCCACCTGCCCAAGAAGCTATGCCTTCTTCTAGCAATAGTAGAAGCTCCTTGTCCAGAGTTTTCCTCTTTACAGGTGATAAGAGAGCGATCACTTCACCCCTGTTCGTTATCTCGATCTGTTTTCCCTCTTTAACCTGCGTTAAGTACGAGCTTAGCTTATCTCTCAATTCCCTGATCCCAACACTCGGCATGCTTCTCTCCCTCCCTTTTCCATGTGGCGTCATACTATCTTTTTGTGGCTACATAATCAAGATGCTAGCCTTTACCATTCACCATTTACGATTCACGATTCACCATTCACCATTTACGATTCACTATTCACGATCTACCCTTCACGATTTACACGATAGCAAACAGCCGTCAGCTTTCAGCTCTCAGCAACTGCCACCTACTGACCGCTACCTGCTGATAGCCGATTACTAACTGCCGACCGCTGAACGCTTCCTTCATCGTGCTGATAGCACGCTTTCCTGATCCCTAATCCCCGTCTCCAACGGTTTGTTCTCTTGCTTCAAGCTGATGGCTGACAGCTGATGGCTGAAAGCTACTTGTCACCATTTACGATTTACGATCTACCACAAGATCTCCACGTCATACTGAGCAACCTGTGGATCCGCCGTTATGATCAGCATGCGTTCCACCTGTGCCTGAGCGACAAGAATCCGGTCAAATGGATCCCGATGATGCCCGGGAAGCGAATATACGCGAAGGGCGTGCATCATCTGAACAGCCAGAGGCTCAATCGCATTCATTCTCAACTGCTCAAAGACGAAAGACGCTGGATTGTCCGGCAGATGCAACTTACCGAGCCTTGTCTTGATGGCCATCTCCCAACCACTTGCCGCGCTGAGAAATAACTCATTGTCGCCATCGGCGATGATTGCGCGGGCACGCGAAGATAGACGGGCGTCATCTGTAACCCACCAGAGGAAGGCATGGGTATCGAGAAGCGCCTTCATCTCTCGAACTCTTCCAAGATTGGTTCAGGAAGAGGAGCGTCGAAATCTGCTACAACGGCTACTTGCCCCTTGGCGCTACCTGACTGACGGCGCAGAACGCGTTCCTTTATTGGGACCAGCCGGGCAATTGGCTTCCCCGCCTTTGCGATGATAATCTCCTCTCCCTCGCCGGCTCGAACCAGCAGTCTGGACAGATGAGTCTTAGCTTCGTGGATGTTTACGTGCACAGCCATCGCACAACACCTCCACGAACAATGTAAACTAAGTCATGGACTAAGTCAAAGATAAACCTACATCATGAACCCAGCAAAGTCCGTACTTCGAACCACGAACCTTATGAACTCAAAGAACTACTCAGCGGTATCCACCACGCACAATTCACCGCTCACAATTCACTCTTCACCAAGCTCTCGACCTTAGACCTTAGACTCGCTCTTACCATTCACTACTCACTATTCACTGTCTCTTGTCCATCACCATCTTTCCGCTGCCTGTCTGTCCCGAGGAAGCAGACAGGCCTCTGCGCCCTGTCTGGCGGACACCAGTAGACAGGCCTGCGTCTCTGCGGGAGAATGATCTTGCCTTGCTTGTCACTACTCACTCCCCCCATTGATCGTACGCGTCTTTCACTGTATACTTATGCGCACAACGGACGAGGGTTGTTCCCGTGCACAAACTTGGAGCAAGAATAGGATGAAAAAACGCAGAGTAAACCTAACATTACCAGAAGATCTGTGGGAAAGACTGCACCAACGCGTTCCGCCACGCCAGATCAGTCAATATGTAACGGCAGCCACTGAAGAGCGGCTCGCCGCGGAAGACCGCGTTGCCTTGCGCTCCCGCCTCAAGGAGCAGTACCTCGCCCACACGCAGCGGGATCTTCAGATCTCAGAATCCTTCTTCCTCTCCGAACAGGAAGCCCTGGAGCAGACCGAGAGAAACGAAGGAGGGCCAACTGCCTAACTACAAGCGGGGTGACATCTGGATTGCGGATTTAGATCCCGTTGTCGGTTCAGAACAGGGGAAGACCCGCCCTGTTGTTATCATCCAGAATGATGTCGCGAACCTATATAGTCCTGTTGTCATCGTAGCGGCCGTAACAACTTCAATTGGTGTCAAGGAGTATCCCACCGAGGTAATCGTTACGGCACCCGAAGCTGCGGTGAAAAGAGATTCCGCGATCCTCCTCAACCAGATTAGAACCATTGACAAACGCCGATTGGTTGAATACTGGGGCAGATTGAATCCTTCGACAATGGAAAGAGTCGACACTGCCCTGAAGATCAGTCTCGGGTTAGTACCGGTATGATTCTGTTGCGTACTCTGGGGCTTAGACTTGAGGCCTTCAGTGAATCTCCTCAGGCACAAGATTAGGAATCTTTGCGTCTTACGGTTCACGGTTTTCCGGCTGCTAACCTCCCGATCCTTACACTATGCCCCCTCCGAACTCGTGACCATCGACTCTGCACGCATTACTCATGACTACCTTCACGCCATTCACGCTTTGCCCTAGAACCGGGAACATAGAACTTAGAACGCTTCTCTACTCGCTACTGCTTCCCGCCCCTTGCCCTAGAACCTGGCACATAGAACTTAGAACGCTTCTCTACTCGTCACCGCTTCCCAGCCATTCCCGAAAAGTAGCCTGTCCCCTTTTTGACCCCAAGCTAACTGATCCTAGAACCGATGAGGTCATGCTCAAAAGAGCTTCTCTATCGTCTTCATTGGCAGAAACAGCCTGTCCTCACGGTCTGGGAAAGGAAGAAACCCAAAATGAAGGTAGAAGGTCCGGGCATCTTCATTGACGGCATCCACGACGACGGCGAAGGAAGCGATCTCCCCTGTTTGCTTTAGGCTCCGGTGCAAAGCATCCATGAGTAGAAATTCACCTAGGCCTCTTCCGCGGTATGTTCGATCCA
>JAYEFP010000009.1:0-3609 GCA_034715975.1 Candidatus Bipolaricaulota bacterium
CTGATGCCCAACGCCAATGCCGGCGAAATCGCTATTGAGTATGGAATGCGTGGGCCGAACTTCGGTGTGGTCTCCGCTTGCGCCAGCTCCGCACATGCGATCGGTATTGCCTCTGAGCTGATCTGCTCCGGGATGTGCGACGTTGCGGTTGCCGGCGGTTCAGAGGCGGCCCTTGTACGGATCGCCTACGCCGGATTCACCAAGATAGGAGCCATCTCCAAGCGAAACAAAGATCCGCAGCGAGCATCGCGTCCATTCGATAGGGACCGCGATGGCTTCATCATGGGGGAGGGGGGAGGATTCATCATCCTCGAAGAGCGCGAACGAGCGATCGAGCGCGGTGCGCATATCTACGCTGAGCTGGTTGGCTTTGGCATGAGCGCCGATGCGGAGCACATCACCGCTCCCGCAGAGGACGGATCAGGTGCGGCGCAGGCGATGCAGATGGCGATCGAGCGCGGCGGGGTAAGCGTATCGCAGGTCGATTACATCAACGCACACGGAACGTCGACCCTCCTCAATGACAAGATAGAGACACTGGCGATCAAGACCGTTTTCGGTGACAAAGCAAAGAACGTGAAGATCAACTCCACCAAATCACAGACCGGCCATCTCCTTGGCGCTGCAGGTGGGGTAGAAGCGATTGCTACACTGCTTTCGATGGCACACGGATTCATTCCCGCCACTCTGAACTACGAAACTCCCGACCCCGAATGTGATCTGGATTACACTCCGCGTACGGTGGAGAAAAATATCGAGGTAGCCATCAGCAACTCCTTTGGCTTCGGTGGTCAAAATGCTGCGCTCGTCTTCAAGAAAACTGCATAACGACGAAACAGTGATTTCCCACCATCTGGTCGGCCTGAAAATAGGGGGTCTACCATTGTATTTGGAAACTGACCGCTGATTGCTGAAAGTTCATAGCTTGTTCAGAACTGCGTGATGAACCGCAGGTCGTTTCCGAAGAAGAGGCGGATGTCGTCGATCCCGTAGCGGAGCATCGCCATTCGCTCAACCCCGAGGCCGAAGGCGAATCCTGTCACTTCATCTGGGTCGTAATTGACCTTGGTTAGAACGGCCGGATCGACCATTCCCGCCCCCATGATCTCCAACCAGTCTTTCGCTCCGGGTGCGCGCATGTGCACCTGGACAGACGGCTCTGTGAACGGAAAGAAGTCGCCCGACAATCGCATCTCGTACCCCTTGCCGAAGAATTCGTGGATGAATGCTTCCAGGAGGTATTTCAGATTTGCAAGCGAAAGGCCTTCCTCGATCCACAGCAGCTCAACTTGATGAAAGACGGGGGAGTGGGTTGCGTCCTGGGTGTCGCGGCGGTAGCAGCGACCGGGGCAGATGATGCGCACCGGCGGTTTTGTATTCTCCATTACCCTGATTTGCACAGGCGACGTATGCGGTCGCAGGAGCATCTTATCGTCGATGTAAAACGTGTCCCAATCGTCGCGCGCTGGGTGATCTGCTGGGATGTTCAGCGCCTCAAAGTTGTGGTACTCATCCTCGATCTCCGGGCCTGTAGCGACGTCAAATCCCATGCGCAGGAAGATCGATTCGATCTCCTGCTGCACCTGCGTCAAGAGGTGCTTGTGTCCCAATGGATGGTAGACGCCGGGGAGGGTGAGGTCGACCCGTTCGCGGGCGATCTGCTCATCGAGCGCTGCGTGGGAGAATTCTTCCTGGCGAGCGGCGAATATGGTAGTCACCTCTTGCTTCAGCTCGTTTATGAGTTTCCCCGCGGTCCCCTTCTCGCTTGGATTGATCTGCCCTAGCAGCTTGAACAGTTCAGAAATCTTCCCCTTTCGTCCCAGGAACTCGATGCGAAACGCCTCCAGGGCATCGAGATTGCTTAGGTTGGGGACCTGCTTGGAAAGATCGTCCTTTACATGGGAAATCCGCTCGCTTAACTCCGTTAGCTCAATCATGGCGTGATTCTACAGAGCGGGTGCAGCTTTGACAAGGGGATGCGCGGGACGTATCCTCAGTTTCCTGAGATCTACGCTGCACGATGGGGCAGCAATATATAGGGGGAAACCGATGAACTACAACGAGCGTCGCGGGGCACTTGCAAAGAAATTCGATGCTGATGCCTTCTTGGTCTTCAATATGGAGGGCTCTGATAGCCCGAGCATGTACTACCTGACTGGTTTCACCGGCGAAGGGGCGCTTCTCGTGTCGAGTAAGCATACTCTTCTGATAACTGATTCTCGCTACACGGAGCAGGCGGGGCATGAGGTTGCTGATATCTCCCTGCGCCAGGTGACGGGATCGTACCTCGATGAGATGGTTGCTGCGATCAAGGAGAATGGGATTGGTCGCCTGGCGCTTTCTGGTGCGCGGATGGCTTACTCCACGGTCGAGAAGCTTCGCCAGAAGGCGGGCGTGGAGATCGTTGTTACTGAGGATCCGGTGAATGACCTGCGGCGGGTGAAGGATGCTGAGGAGATTACGCGCATCAGGGAAGCAGTTGAGCTGACGGAGGAATCGCTTGAACAGCTAGTGGGAGAGGTCAAAGTAGGGATGAGCGAGCGCGAACTGGCCCTACGCCTGGAATTCATCATGCGCGAGAAGGGGGCTCAGCAGGTGGCGTTCGACTTGATCGTCGCCGCGGGGGAGAATGCGGCTCTTCCCCACTATCAGCCTGGGGAGCGCACCTTGCGATCTGGCGACTTGCTCCTGTTCGATATCGGTGCCAAGCTGGATAGATACTGCGCGGACATGACGCGCGTCTTCTCCGTGGGGAAGCCGACGGCGAGAGCACAGGAAATCTACGATATAGTCCTTGCAGCGAACAAAGCAGGTATCGCCGCCGTCTCTGCTGGAGTCGATGGTAAGGTGGTCGATGCTGCGGCACGCGATCTGATCGCTTCCGCGGGCTACGGGGAGCACTTCCAGCATGGTCTGGGGCACGGTGTCGGACTGGAGGTGCACGAGGGTCCGCGCCTGTCGCCGCTGAGTACAGATATCTTGAAAGCGGGGATGACAGTCACCGTGGAGCCGGGGATATATCTGCCCGGATTCGGCGGAGTGCGCATCGAGGATCTGACGGTCGTTACCGCGAACGGGTGCGATGTACTCACGAGCTTCCCCAAAGAGGAGCTGGTGCAAATTGGTTAGGGTTAGTGGCCCCTACATCGCTCTCGCCCTACTCTTCTTCGCTATTGGGCTGATTGGGGGCTGTTCGCTTCTGCAGAGTGGCCCAGTGGCGCAGTTTGATGTGCAGCCGGTCGTAATCTACGCTGGAACGACCGTCACATTTGATGGTTCCGCCTCTTACGCGCAGGCTGCGGTTGTCTCTTACCACTGGTTGTTTGGTGATGGCGAGGAGGCCTACGGGCAGCAGGCGAACTACTCCTACGCCGAGGCGGGAATCTACACTGTCACTCTCAAGGTGCATGACAGTGCGGGAGCGATGGCGTTCGCGAAGAAGGAGATTGTCGTCTATGCGCAAAGCGGGAGTGTCGTCTTTCAGGATGACTTCTCCGATGGCGAAGCGGCGCTCGATCGCTGGCAGCTCGATCCGCAGTGGGCGAGTGCAGGAGAAGGGACGGTGGAGAACCTCGGTGGTGCTCACGGGTACGTGCTGCACATCCACAG
>JAYEFP010000010.1:0-3602 GCA_034715975.1 Candidatus Bipolaricaulota bacterium
GGATCTACCGCGGAAGCTGCACGAGATTACACTCAAAGATCCCGCGACGAACGAGGATGAGATAATCCCGCTTGATCCACGACGCAGCGCTCTGGAGAACGCGCAGGCGTTCTACGAGCGGGCAAAGAGGCTCCGCCGTGGGCGCCCGCTCGTGGAGCGGAAGCTGAAACGCTTGCAGGGTGAGGTGCTTCTGCTGCAAGAAGGGCTTAACAAAGTGGAAAACGGTGAGGGGATGTCCGATCGCGCGGCAGCGCTGCTGCCAACACTTCCCCCGCGACGAAAGGCGCCTGCGCCAACCGCTTCCGGTGTCCACTCGATTGCCGGGTATACGGTACAGGTGGGGAAGAACGCGCGTCAGAATGACGCACTGCTACGTACCGCGCGGGCCGATGATCTGTGGCTGCATGCACGGGGTGTTGCGGGATCGCACGTGGTCATTCGTCGTCGCGGTTCGGATGATGTTCCACAAGCCGTGATCGTCGCGGCGGCGCGGCTGGCAGCGCGACACTCCAAGGCGAGTGGCGAGCGACGTGTCGAGGTGAGCATTACCGAGGTTAAGCATGTGCGGAAGCCGAAAGGAGCCCCTCCTGGGTTGGTAATTCTGGCGCAAGAGGATACACTGACAGTGGATGCATCTCTCGCGGAGGAAGGATGAATGTAACGCAAATTTTAGACATCATACTGTCGCTGATTGCTGTCTTCACGGCGATTGTGCTGCATGAGGTAGCACACGGTTATGTCGCCTATCGGCTTGGCGATCCAACGGCGAAGGCGAACGGTCGGCTGTCGCTCAATCCTCTGGCGCACATCGACCCCATCGGGACGATCCTTGTCCCCGTGTTCCTTGTGATCGTCCACTCGCCGTTTCTGATCGGTTGGGCAAAGCCGGTACCGATCAATCCCAGGTATTTCCGCAATCCGTTTAAAGGGATGCTCTATGTGGCACTCGCCGGTCCGGGGATGAACGTGATGTTGGCCCTCGCCACCGTGATTGTGGGCAGGATTGCGCTGTTGGCCTTTTCCCCGACGTATCTTGCGTACGCCACAGGGTTTGGGGCGAATCTCGTGCATGCAATCTTCTTCCTGCTGGGGATGTTCGTCATTTACAACGTAATCCTGGCGGTGTTCAACATGATCCCCATCCCACCTCTCGATGGATCGCGTATCCTGACATACTTCCTCCCCCCTGAGGGGAGGCGTGTGATGCTCATCCTGGAGCGCTACGGGTTCATCATCCTGATTGCCATTATCTACCTCGGTGGGCTGCGCTTTCTGTTTGGAGCAATCGACGGAATCTGGAGTGGCCTGCTCGGAAGCCGCTGGCTTCTGGCATTGATGACGTAAGCCTACCCAAGCGACGTTGCTTAGTCAGGTTGTTCAAGCGGGCTTCTATCCGTATAATCACGCTATTACTAAGGAAAACATGGAGTGAATTCGCGTGAACAACACAGAATATGAGATCAAGGACCGTTCTGCCAGCGATGTGACCGTGCAGGTGACAGCGAATGCAGCGACGGTGAAGAACGCAATCGACACGGTATACAGACGCTACAGCAAAGAGGCACAGATTCCCGGTTTCCGCAAGGGGCGCGTGCCGCGGGCGTACCTTGACTCGCGCTTTGGAGTTGATTTGTTCACAGAAGAGGCGCAGAAGGACATGGAGGAGGAGCAAGTGCAGCAAGCCCTCGCCGAACTTAACCTGCGTCCGGTAACTAAGCCAGAGGTGGAGCGCGTGTCGTTCGATGCAGAGGGTCCGTTTGTGTTCACCGCGTCTTTCTCTGTCCTGCCCGATGTTGAGCTTCCCGAATACCGTGGGATAGAGATGGCCGTGAAGCCGCTGGAAGGCGTTACGGAAGGCGAGGTTAACGGGACGCTCGAAGAGATCAGGCAGCGCTTTGCTACCCTTGTTCCCAAGGAATCAGAGACGATCGATAGTGGCGACATCGTGCACGTCAAAGAGGGCGATAAAGAGTGGGATATGCGGGTCGATGCCGAGAACCCAGTCACGAGTCAGGTGATCGGACACAAGACCGGCGATACGGTTGAGCTGGATATCGAGCAGGATGAAGGAGATCCACTGCACGCCACGTTGACCGCGATGGAAGTGAAGCAGATTGTCCTGCCTGAAATTGATGACGACTTGGCGAAGGACGCTGGGTTTGACTCTCTCGATGCAATGAAGGTAGATATCAATGAGAAGATCGCAGCGTCAAAGAGCGAGAGGCGCGTCCAGAGAATCAAGGGTGATCTCCTCGATAACATCGTCTCTCAGCTTGATCTTCCTCTACCTGAGAAGATGGTCGAGGAGATTGCTGCGGAGGAGCTGATGGAATTCAAGAAGAAGCTTGAGGACCCAAAGGCGCCGATGACCTTCGAGGAATACCTAAAGGAGCGGGAGAAGAGCGAGGACGAGCTGCTGGCGGAGTACCGTGAGGATACGACGCAGCACATGCGGCGGGAGCTTGTTATGGCGAAACTCATTGAGGCTGAGGGTATCTCGATTTCCGATGAGGAACTGGAAGAGATCGCCACCGAAGAGGCAAAGGCAAGCGGAGAGGACCAGATTCGATTTATCGCGCGACTGAAGGCGAACGAGCAGTGGGACGCGTATCACACCGAGAAGATAAACAAGCGTGTCTTTGACCTGCTTTACGACAACGCGAAGTTGTCCGAGGAAACGGAATGAGCCCGCAGATTCCATACGTAATCGATAACCGCGGACAGGCTGAGCGCACCTACGACATCTACTCGCGCTTGTTGGAGGACAGGATTGTCTTCCTGCGCGATCCGATCGATGACGAAGTGGCAAACGTTGTCATTGCTCAGATCCTATTTCTCGCGGCAAAGGATCCTAGCAAGGACATCAAGCTGTACATCAACTCACCCGGTGGATCGGTCATTGATGGGCTTGCTATTTACGACACCATCCAGTACGTGCACTGCGACGTGACGACGATTTGCATTGGCCAGGCAGCGAGCATGGCCGCAGTTCTCCTCGCTGCCGGTGCCGACGGGAAGCGGCAGGCACTTCCGAATGCGCGCATTCTCATCCACCAGGTCTTCGGAGGCTCGCAAGGAGTGGCGGTCGATGTGAAGATCCAGACCGACGAGCTGCTGCGTATGCACGTTCAGATCAATAAGATCCTCGCTAAGCATACTGGCAAGACGCCCAAGCGCATTGCCAAGGACACGGATCGTGACTACTTCATGTCCGCACAAGAGGCCGTCGAGTACGGTTTGATCGATCGGATCATTGCTCCCAGCAAGTAGAGCTACGTGTCTGGGATTCGCAACTCGGCCAAGGCGATCATCATCGAGGATGATCGGATTCTCCTTACGCGAAACAGGAATAACGCGGGCGAGTTCTACCTTCTTCCAGGGGGTGGGCAGCGCCATGGCGAATCGCTTAGCGAGGCCCTTGTGCGTGAATGTCTGGAGGAAATCGGTGTACGCGTGTCGGTAGGCAATCTCTTGCTTGTGCGCGACTACATCTCAGCTCACCACGAGTTCGCCTCAGAGGACGCCAACGCGCATCAAGTTGAGTTCATGTTCCGCTGTCGCATACCTGCGGGAGAGGTTCATGTGGGAAAGACCCCCGATCA
>JAYEFP010000011.1:0-3602 GCA_034715975.1 Candidatus Bipolaricaulota bacterium
CGATACAAAATAGACATGCGTAAGCACGTGCATCAATGCAACGCTACAATTAGACGGCGGAACGCCCGTACTAAGCGCACCATTCTCATCTGGCCAGTGTGGCCAGGCTTGCTCTCCTGGGGAGAGTTCTTCAGTCTTGGCATTGCCAAAGCAGCAAGGTATCGAGCAATAGCGTTCTTATGGAACAACTAACTTGACTTCCGCTGCGCGAGGAGTATAATATGATGGTTAATAGGTGGTTCTAAGTCATAAGCCATGGAGGTGGAGCTCAAACAGAGACCGGTTATACTAGAAATTGAAGTTTGTTGCCTCTCACAAGCATTAAAGGGCAAACCGCTTGAAAGGGCGGGGCGCAAAGCTACGGCCTTATATGGTATGAACGAAAAGGCAAACCGGGAGTGATCTCGGGACGCAAAGTCTTGAGTCTTTTTTTTATGAAGACTGTCAGGCTGCCGTGGTCTACCTAATGGTGGCAGAGCTGCAGAATGCTCATGAAACAAGACCATTAGGAGGTGCTTAACATGAAGAGGCTTTTTGTATCGATTTTGGCAGTAGCAGTGGCAGTGAGTTTCGGTGTTGCGGTTTTGGCGGCTAATCCACAGAATGTCCAAGTGGATTGGCACACGAATAGCTGGATTATCCTGTATGTTCCAAGTGCCGATCAGAACGTAACACTGGGGACAGTGGACGGTAGTCAGTATGACCCGGTAGGGCACACTTGGACACCGATCACTGACAATACAGCTCACAGTGCATACGTGATCACCAATAACACCGCAGGGTTTACCCTCTCTGTTTCCGCCGTAAGCGCGACCGGGTATGAGAGTGCTGATCTCGCGCGTTTTCAGATGAGTGGAGGCGATTTGACGGCATGGACCGGCAGTCTCAACAACACGCAGATCTTGAGCGCTTCTGCACAAGGTTTGGGAGGCGCAACCGACATCAATTATCAGTACGTTCCAAGTTGGAGTGACGCTGCGGGTAACTATCAGGTAATCGTCACCTACACAGCAACTGCTCAGTAGTACAGAATTAGCTGGAGCGACCTCTCGGGGTCGCTCCATTTCCGCCATGTTTCTAAGATTATTTGCTGTGTCTCTTATTGTGCTCCTTGCTGCAAGCCTCGGGGCATTTTCAGCCACAAACTGCAACAGCTGGTGGGGAGATGAGACATGTCTCACGGTCCATCCTAATTTCGATTTAGGTGTGATCGATTCCTCGTCTTTCCATGGGGCGACGCCGCAGGGAGGCGGAGTGTTCTATCCAATCTCGTCATTAGATAACGCTATTGATGTTGTACGTGACGGGTGGTTGAACCTGAATTGGACATTGGAAGTGAAGGCAGGACCAACATCCGGGATCGATCGTTCGCGGCTGTATTGGCGACGTAGCAACGCAGGCAGTGGCTACCGGGCATTTGGCGATCTCGGTGACTGGGCGCAGGTGGCAACTGGGATGGGTACAACCGGGATAGCATCCATTCCGATCGATTACGAGTATCTCCCCTCCACTGCTGATTCGCCCGGCGACTACACGATTACTCTAACCTATCGTGTGACGATGACGTGGGGTTCGTACCAACTGTACGCAGTGAGTCAGGATGTGAGTTTGTACTTGCAGGTGAAGGATTGGATCGTCCTTGCGCTTCATGGTCCGATCGATCTTGGAACGATCGATGGTTCGGGCTATGTAATCGGTAGTGGCCTGCCACCACGTGATGCACTCGGCAACGGCGTATTTATCGTGAGCAATTCACCAACTGGTTGTGACATAAGCCTTCAGGTGGGACCGATTTCGACCCCGTCCCGTTATCATGGCGACCTGCTGAGCGTCTTCTTCTGGCAGATCGATGGCTCTGCATTTCATTGCGCGAGCGGCCTCGACAGCCAACCAGTAATCGTGGCCACTAGCGCTGGTCCGGGAAAGGTTAAGCACAAGGTTGGCTATCGCTACACCCCGACCACCGAAGAGTGCGGGGGAGACTACTCCATGACGTTGGTGTATACTGCAAGCGCACGCTAGCCTATTTGCGTTCTCCGAATGGGATCTGGCAAAATAGGGTAAGGAGAGGCACATGAAGCCGGGAAGGTTTGTACTATTCTTTGCAGTAGTCTTTATCAGTGTTAGCATCAGCTCCTTCGCGCTACAGATTACGCAGATCGAGTTCGATCTGCATATGGCGCCAGGTGCTACGGACATGTACACCTTTCAGGTAATCAACAACGAGTCAGATCCGCAAGATGTGACCGTGTACATTGGAGATTGGACGCGGACAGAGACCGGTGAAAACGACTTTCTGAAACTTGACAGTGCTCGCTGGTTGTTTGGCGGTGAGTTCAAGCAAGGCGACGAGTTGGACGTCAAGTACCGCGTTACCCTTCCAAACGATGGCATCACCGTCAGCGGTACCTACGCCTGCGGAAGTCCGTCGGCTCAGGGTCAGATTGCAGGCGCGGCGAAGCTCCTTTCTGCTAGCGACAAGGCTCCTGTTGAATCGACCAATGGATTGCTTGTCATCACCCGCACTGTCACTGCCGCTAAGACGGATGGAACGGTCACCGTCAATCTGCACATGCGTGCACTTCAGGACTTTGGTGGCCTCCGCATAGATGAGGTTTTCTCTTCGCACGTCAAGATCGAATCGCTTGATGACGCAGGGGGAGAATTCAGCACTATTCCCCGCTCCTGCGGTGATTGGATCGCAGTGTCCCCACAGTCATTCAGGATCGCCCCTAGCGCTACACAGCCAGTCAGCTTTCGTGTTGTCGTTCCGAATAGTGACGTATCCGGCATGTACTGGGCCATGATCTTCGTCCAGGGCTCCCCGCGGCCGCAGCAGCGCGAGGGAGCAACGGTTCTAGCCATTGAACGCTTTGGCCTCAAGGTTTACGAGACAATCCCTGGATCGGAAGCGCTGTCAGGTGAAGTGAGGAGCGTACGCAAAGTGGGAAACGATCCGTTGACATTCAAGGTCACATTTGCCAACACTGGCAATGTACAGCTACGGCCAACTGGAACAATCAACGTTATCAACCAGAGCGGGGACACCACGCGAAGACTAGCGATAGATGAGTTTCCGATTCTCCCGGGAAGCGAGCGCACCCTTGTTATCACCGATGAGTCCGAATCTCCTCTTCCCGCTGGTATCTACCGTGCACTCGTAACGATTGACTATGGTGGAGACAATCTAGCCGGCGGGACACGCGACTTTCGTCTGCGCTGAAAAGCACGTGGAGCAAAAGGTTCCATATCATTTCGCCTGCCTGCAGCACCTGTCTACTGCCAGGTAGAGGCAGGAGTGGGTAGTGAATTTTGATTTTGAGTTTCCACGGGACGGATGCCAACGAGAATTCACCACGAAGAGCCTGTCTGCGTCCGAAGGACAGGCAGGCACGAAGGACACGAAGAATGGAATTTGATAAGGTTCCTCGCTGTTTCGAGTGGGTAGCTGAAGAAACGGTAGTGAATAAGGCGTCTCTCGCAAAGATAGAGACACAAGACGAGGAACGGTGAATGCGAAGCTCGGAACGTTGGAAGCTGATAGCTGAGATCGCGTCTTGAGTGAGCATAGCGGAAACGGGGGGAGAGAAAGGCTTTTGTCT
>JAYEFP010000012.1:0-3566 GCA_034715975.1 Candidatus Bipolaricaulota bacterium
AAGCGGGTACTTCGACTGGATGATCTCTGGACTGCTCTACGCCAATTCCATCGGAGCTCAAGTCGTTAACATGAGCCTCGGTGCCTACCTCCCGCGCTCTGGGATCACGTTCGAAGATGGGACGAAGATTGACGCCGATGAGATTGCACACTTGGTGAACTTGATCACGCGGGTCATCAACTACGTATCGAGCAACGGGACCCTCGTCGTGGTGGCAGCCGGGAACGAGTCGGCCAACCTCACCGGCGATGCGAGTTGGATCAGCATTCCCGCCGAGTGCGGCGATGCGCTCTCCATCTCTGCCACCGGGCCACAGGGGTGGGGGCTTGATCACAACGCAAGCCTGGATACTCCAGCGTCCTACACTGACTATGGTACCGGTGTAGACTACGCTGCTCCGGGAGGAGACTTCAGCTTGTACCCGAACGATCTGTGGTGGTACGACATGGTATTCAGCACCTACCCCGGTGGTTGGGCGTGGATGGCCGGAACGAGCCAGGCATGCCCTCATGTTGCTGGCGTTGCTGCGTTGGTCCTGCAGGCACATCCTGGTGCCTCGGTGAACCAAGTGGAGACGATCATCCGTCACAGCAGCGATGATCTCGGTAAGCCCGGCCGCGATGAGTGGTACGGTCATGGTCGCGTCGACGCCGCGCAGGCCGTGAAGTAGGATATCGACACAGTCTCTTACGCCCGGGAGGGACTTATTCCTCCCGGGCATCTTTCATCATGGCTCCTTATCGTTTCAACTGAGTAGCTGGAGATGCGAAACACAACAGATGGTCGCGCACAACCGCCTGGTCGGCACTGTTAGCCGTGAAGAAAGAATAGAGCAGTTAAAGAAGCTGTTCTTGGCGATCACTGCGCCCGACGTTGTGCTGTTGAGTCGTGTCTTAACGTGGCAGACCGGCTGTTACCGGACTAATCGGTCCACAGAAGATAGGAGTACACAGCCGTCAGGATCAAGACGTAGGCTGTTATGACGTAATACCAGCGCCCCACCATCTTATGCATACGGAAGGGCGCGACGTGCAGGAACGATAAGACCGCTATTGTGGTGTAGAGGAGGGCTGCAAAGGAATTGTGGCCCAATACTCTCTCCAACAGGAACACGAGCGCCACCACAAGAGCTGTGATGTCTAGCGAAAGCCCTGCAATGGTACCGTCGTCATCGACACCGAAGACGTCAAAATAGGCGAGGCGGACGACACCTGCCACAACTATGCTCAATGCTCCGGGTAAGAACCATGCATTGAATTCCCCGTAACTCAATAGGATGATGGCCGGACAGATAGCCAGGCTAACGATATCAACCAGGGAGTCCATTCTGGCACCGATGGACTTTTGAACATCGCTTCTCCCCGGTATCCGGCGTGCGACGGGGCCGTCGTACCAGTCAAACAGAACGGCCCAGAGCATGGCGATGATTGCTGCCGGGAAGTTCCCCAGAAGCGCGAGGTATATCCCGAGAATACCACTGCTCAATCCCAACAGGGTTATGATATTGGGAATGTCTGTGACGACAGATAGGATGGTCGGCCTGTTGCTCATAGTATAATTACCTCTCGGCAAGCTCACTCCGCAGGGCTTCTACCAGATTGTGATTCTCGGTTCTTGTGCGGCTGGCAATACGAAGGTATCGGTCGGATTCTGGAAGCGCCTTACCCACGCAGTCTTTGACGTAGATGTTGTGTTCTGTGAACAGCCTACGGGTCACTTCGGGCCCAGACATTGCCTCACTAGGGAGACGACAGAAGACAAAATTCGCAGCCGGTTTGTAGACTATCATCCCGGGAATCGAAGCCAGGCTCCGGTACAGATCATCACGATCATTCCGCACCTTCCGGCAGCTTTCCGCAAACTCCCGACGATAACGAGGCAGAAGCCTCAGAAAAGCTTCGGCAAAGCCGTTGACGTTCCAAATGGGCACTTCCTTTCGCACTGATGCGGCCAGTTCATGATTCGCAGTAAGCAAGTAGCCAAGCCGCAATCCGCAAATGCCATAAGCCTTGCTCATGCTTTTGAGAATCGCAAGATTCTCGTGTTCTGCAAGCTCGTGTACCATGGTAGACTGGTCGGGTTCCTCCACAAAGTCGATGAAGGATTCGTCTACGATGAGGATACAGTCTTGGCTGGCTAGCTTTTCCGCCAGGCGCACGAGGTCAGCCTTCGGAATCAGTAAAGAAGTCGGATTGTTTGGCGATACCACGACCGCCACGTCAGCTTTGCAGCTAAGGGCTTCAGCGGCAAACTCATCCACGTCCAGTTCAAAAAAAGGCGGCTCTAGTGCGAAGCTAGTGACGTTTCCTTCGGGAGATGCGTTGGCATACTCATTGAAAGACGGCACCGGGATGATGAGTTGATTGAACAAGTGTCCCGAGATGATCTTGATGAGCTCGGCAGCGCCGTTGCCCACAACGATTCGTTCGGCTGCCTGATTAATTGAAAGGCCAACAAGGCCGGCCAGAGCATCCTGCGCCACAGGATAGCTCTCTATCAAATCGTGGATGTTATCCCTCATATGAGCAAAGACCCTTTCTGGGGGGAAGTAGAGGTTGTAGAGGTACGAATGATCTGTGAGTCCATAGCGCCAGTAGCTCCCATGCTCGCGGGAGACAACATCAAACCGCTCATCCGGTGACGCGAACAGGTACTCTGCGTTAACTCGGTCGTTTTCATCGTCGATCTCGAAGCACTTAATGTTATCGCACACAAGCGCTGCGAGATCGTGCTCCTGGCCATACGTAGACGCATGGAAGACGACTTCGTAGTACTGATTCACGTCACCGATGCTGACGCGGGCCTCCAGTTGCGGTACAAATTGTTCACGCAGGAAATCACGGCGAAGCAGATAGATGTTGAGGGTCTTGAAAACCTTGGAGTAATCTAATCCGGGGGGCTGACGACTTGTTTCCAACAACGCTTGTACATTTCCATTATTGTCGAGGCTGACAACCGTACCGGACATCCAGGACTGGTACCGGGCGACAGCCGCAATGTTAGCATTTTCATTTGCGAGCAGACGATCAAGCAGCAACCGCTCAAAAAACACATCCGATTCCAGCAGCAAGATGTTTTCGGTCAGGTGTTCGCGAGCGAGCCAAAGGGAATAGATATTGTTCGTTGTCTCGTAGCGGTCGGATTCAATGTAAGAAATTTTCATCCCGCTGAAGGAATCTCCGATAGCATCGTAGATCTTTCCCTTGAGATGGCCCACAACGATCACAGTTTCCTGTATCCCCACGTTATGCAGATGAGTAAGCGCGTTAACAAGGATCGGTACACCATTTACAGGCGCGAGGCATTTTGGGGTGTAATCGGTGAATGGCCTTAGCCGTTTGCCAGAGCCAGCAGCGAGAATGATCGCCTTCAGCACTGTGTTGGAGGATACCAACGGCGTTTCTATAGTTGCGGCCATCATAACCTTCCTTTTCATTTATGGTTCCTCGCACTCCAGGCAAGGTACGGGACAGAGATCGCGTTTCCCGTCAATTTTTCCTGTCTTCTGCTTTTCTTGGCGTTCTTTCGCGTATTGCCGAGAAGCACAAGGACCTTACCGCCGAGGG
>JAYEFP010000013.1:0-3559 GCA_034715975.1 Candidatus Bipolaricaulota bacterium
GGAGACCAAGATCACGGGCGAAATTGGGCTGATGGGCCCGGGATCAAAGCCGTTCTCGCTCCTAATCACTAAAGGAACCGCGGGGAACGGCTCGTTCACGATAGAAGCTGCTGGAGTGATGGACGTTATCACTCCACCTGTGAACGTAGAGATCGACCTAGAGGGAAGACGTGACGGTACCGAGTTGAGCGGTACAGGAACACAGACGAACGACGGTTCTCCCTACACCTTCGACTGGAGCGCTACGTTGCAGGCGTCGGCTGAATAGGCGAGAGAAATGATCCGAGGAAATCTTGTGGGAAGGGTCCTTGACATCAAGCGTTACGCGATCCACGACGGGCCAGGGATTCGCACCACGGTCTTTCTCAAGGGCTGTCCTCTCTCCTGTGAGTGGTGCCACAATCCTGAGAGTCAGCGCGAGCGACCGGAGATCCTCTACTACGAGGATCGATGCACCCTGTGTGGCGATTGCATCTCGACTTGTCAGCAGGGAGCGATTGGCCTAGATGGTGGACGGCTTGTTCTCGATCAATCGCTCTGCATTGGGTGTGGCGACTGTGTCAACGCCTGTCCGAACGGGGCACGTGAGCTTGCCGGGCGAGAAATGAGTGTCGAGCAGATCATTTCGGAGGTCGTCAGCGATACACTCTTCTACGAGGAGTCAGGCGGCGGCGTAACTCTCTCCGGCGGCGAGCCTTTGATGCAAGCTAAGTTTACCCGAGATATCGCTGCGCGGTGTCATGAGCTCGACATCCATACCGCCCTTGACACCAGCGGGTACGCTTCCGAGGAGGCATTGATAAAGGTCGCCGATGTCATCGATCTCTTCCTCTACGACATCAAGGTGGTCGACGACACGGTTCACCTTGCCCACACCGGCGTATCGAATCGGAGCATACTCCACAATCTGCGTGTTCTCGATGAGATGCGAAAGCGTATCTGGATCAGGTTTCCTCTCTTGCCTGGGGTCAACGACGACGGGCGATCGTTGTCTGATTTGGTTGATCTGCTAGCGCCACTGCGCGCAGTGGAGGCGATCCAGGTTCTGCCGTATCATCAAGCTGGCGCTGGGAAGTACCGCCGCTTGGGACGAGAGTACATCTTTACCAAGACAGAGGAGCCATCTGGCGAAGATGTAGCGGCGTACCTCGCTAAGGAAAGCGGGCTTGTGGTGCGGATAGGGGGATAACAATGAATGAACGCATAAGGCGATTGCTGCGAGAGAGCATGGACGCCGTCCCGCAAGTAAGTGTGGAACGGGCGAGGCTCTTGACGCAGTTCTACTCTGAACCCGAAGCACAGGGACACTCCGTCCCCGTAACGCGCGCATTGGCCTTTGCGTACCTGTTGAAGCACAAGTCAATCAGTATCGGCGATGATGAGCTGATTGTCGGCGAGCGCGGTCCTGCCCCCAAAGCGACCCCCACCTACCCCGAGCTGTGTAGCCACTCCGCCGAAGACCTGCGCCTACTCGATGGGCGCTTGCGCACTCCGTTTACCGTGAGCGACGATGCCATGAATGTGCTCACCTCGGAGGTGATCCCTTTTTGGCAGGGAAAATCGATGCGGGAGAAGGTCTTTGCCGCGATGACGCCGGAGTGGCACAGGGCGTTCGACGCCGGAGTCTTCACCGAGTTCATGGAGCAACGGTCTCCCGGCCACGCTGTTCTCGACGATAAGATTTACCATCATGGTCTGCGCGACTTCATAGAGCATATTAAGGGGGTACGCGAGGATCTTGATTGGAAGAATGATCCTCGTGCCCATGATAGGAACGAAGAGCTTCGCGCAATGGCGATCGCTGCCGAGGCGATGATTGGTCTTGCTAGAAGGTACGCTGACCTCGCTCTTCAGATGGCGGGTAGCGAATCCGACCCTCGTCGCCAAGCGGAGCTAAAGAAGATAGCGGAAGTATGCCGGTGGGTCCCCGCACACGCTCCACGGAGCTTCTGGGAGGCGATCCAGATGTATTGGTTCGTCCACCTGGGCGTAGTGATCGAGTTGAATAGCTGGGACTCGTTCAACCCAGGACGCCTCGATCAACACCTCAATCCATTCTATGAGCGGGAGCTTGGTTCAGAGACTCTCACTCGTGATCAAGCCAAGGAACTGCTCGAGTGCTTGTGGATCAAGTTCTCCAACCAGCCGGCTCCGCCAAAGGTGGGGATCACCGTTGAGCAAAGTGCTACGTACAACGATTTTGTCCTCATCAATACTGGTGGGGTGACTGAGAACGGCGATGATGCGGTGAATGAGGTCTCCTACATCATTCTCGATGTAATTGGAGAAATGCGCCTCCCGTTCAGCGGCTCGTGCATCCAACTGAGCAAGAAGAACCCTAATCGCTTCCTGAAAGCCGCGCTGCGCGTCGTACGCCAAGGGTTTGGTCAACCATCGATCTTCAACACCGACGCCATCGTGCAGGAGTTCCTCCGCGCGGGGAAGAGCATCGAAGACGCGCGAAACGGAGGTCCGAGCGGGTGCGTTACGATCAGTGCGTTCGGCAAGGAGAGTTGCGTCCTAACCGGGTATATGAACTGGCCGAAGATCCTCGAGATCACCCTGCACAATGGGATCGATCCGCGCACGGGCGAGATGGTGGGGATTGAGACCGCGGATGTGGGCAATTTTGCTGACTTCGATGAGCTGTTTACTGCTTACCGTCGGCAGCTTCAGTACTTCGTCGATCTGAAGATAGATGGCAACAGTGTAATCGAACGGCTCTACGCCAAGGAAATGCCCGCCCCGTTCCTCTCGCTGCTCGTTGATGACTGCATTGCACGCGGGCGTGACTACAACGACGGCGGCCCTCGCTACCCGACGACCTACATTCAGGGGGTCGGGCTAGGGACGACAACCGACGCGCTATCGGCAATCAAACAGCACGTGTGGGATACGGGTGAGATAAGCCTTCCTGTGCTTGTGCAAGCGCTCGATAACAACTTTGAAAGTAGCGAAGAACTGCGAAAGAAACTTGCTGCCTCCCCGGCATTTGGAAACGACGATGATCGCGCGGACGATATCGCGCGTGCACTCTTCGATGCCTACTTCGACGCGATCGATGGCCGAGGTAACACCAACGGAGGCTCCTACCGGATAAACCTGCTCCCCACCACGGTGCACATCTACTTCGGAAAAATGGTTGGGGCAACGGCAAACGGTCGACTTGCGGGGAGGCCCCTCTCCGATGGGATCTCGCCCAGCCAAGGAGCCGACACACAAGGCCCAACTGCTGTCGCACGCTCGATGGGAAAGATTGACCACGTGCGCACCGGAGGGACGCTCCTGAACCAGAAGTTCCTTCCCTCTGTCATCGCTGGCGATGCGGGAATCGACAAGTTAGCTGCGCTCGTGCGCACGTATTTTCGCTACGATGGACATCACATCCAATTCAACGTTGTTGGCGCGGATACGCTGCGTGAAGCAAAGCTTCATCCAGAGGCACATCGTGACCTCATCGTGCGCGTAGCAGGATACAGCGATTACTTCAATAACCTCGAACCGAGTCTGCAGGACGAAATCATCGCGCGCACTGCTCATGAAGAACTCTAGAATTGAG
>JAYEFP010000014.1:0-12950 GCA_034715975.1 Candidatus Bipolaricaulota bacterium
CTATTCGCTCACGGTATTCTCTCACCCTCTCCCGTTTGCTCGCCTATTGTACAGAATTCTCACCCGCGGTGTGAAGTATGATTTCTGCCGGCAGCTAATCTTGAGTTTTGAATCCGAAATCTTGAATCGCCTTGCGGCCCTTCTCCGTCAGCCGGTATTTCTGCTTACTGCTGCGGGGCTTGTTAGGGATGGTCATTTCCACAAACCCGGCGCTTTTCTAGGGCATATAGATTTGAGCCGAAAGGAACGGGTTGGTCCCCAGTATAGAGAACTATCCCGCGTAGGAAGCAAGAGAGCCAAGTTTCGGTCGCACACACCTTGATCTGCAGTGAAGGCATCTACATCTGCTAACGGTTGACTCTTGTCTCAATATGATTATCATGATAGTATGATAAGGAGGGACTCAATGGCAATCGTAAAAATCATGCAGAGACGACAAGTGGTCATCCCCAAGGAGCTGTTTGATAGTCTACAGTTGAATGTTGGCGACTACCTCGAAGTCAAGCTCAACAACGGGAAACTAGAGTATGTTCCCAAGGAGCTCGTCGATCGTGATGAATGGTATGCTTCCCCACAAGGAAGGAAAGCGATTGCAACATCACTAAGGGAAATCAAGACGGGAAAGGGCAAGGAATTTGCCACCGTCGAAGAATTGACCGCTGACCTTGACTCCTGACAAGATCCGCTTCATCCGTTCTACGCAGTTTAAGAGGAGCTACAAGAAGGCCCCTCCTGTTATTCAGGCGCGGACAAAGAAGGCGCTTCGGCTCCTCGCGCAAGATGAACGCCATCCGTCTCTACATGCAAAGATAGTCGACCCGGAAAAACGCATTTGGCAAGCAAGAGTCAGTGGCGGCTGGCGGTTCTACTTTCAAGTCAATGGAGGCATCTGTTCGCTCCTTGATCTGATCAAACATCCCAAGTAGGAAATACCCTCGCCCTGCCGAGGCGGGGCACTCAAATGCCATCTCTCGTAGAAATATGGCTCTTCGTCGTTTCGAGTGGGTAACTAAAGAGAAGGGGTAAAGCGCTAAGACTCTCGCAGAGGCACCAAATTATTTTACCACGAAGGACACGAAGAGCACGAAGGGGTCAGGACGAAGCACTTAATACTGCTTTTAAGCCTGGGGGGTGTAGTAGCCGATCCTGTTTACTACCCCCCCGAGGTGATATTGAAGTTCATCAGGAGTCCGCTCTTCACTCCCGCTAGCCGCAAAGAGATGCCTCCGGTTCTAGTTCTTCCCTATGCAACGCTTTCCTTTGCGTTCTTTGCGTCTTTGCGAGAGGCACAAGCTTTTTCTCTCGCCCGTTCGTTTCACTCACTCAAGACGCTGAAGCGCAGAGGGGTACAACTTAACCCCTACTGCCCCGATATCCTGCTGTGCCATTCCCTCGATAGGTTTGTGCTTTTGTCCGGGTCTTCCTTGGCGTCTCTGCGCCTCTGCGCGAGTATGGTTTTGAGGATGCCGCGCTGTTTCGCTTGCCTCCTGCAAGCAGGAGTGGGTCATTCTAACGTTTGAGTCGATTTAAGGAGCTACTCCGAAGCCGAGCGTGTCTACGCGGCGGCATCGCTGAGCCGGTTACCCACACTAAATAGCGAGGAACCAGAAATATTCAGCTATCTTCGTCGTATGGTAGCTTGGGGAGTTGCCTGAGCGCTGCTACGAAGCGCTTGCGGTCGAAGGTTTCGGTTTGATTGATGACATTGTAGATCTCAGTCACAACGACCGCGGCGATCAATTCCACGGCTTCCTCCCTTGAGAAGCCTTCTTTCATCAACCGTCCCAATGTCTGCCGAGTTTCTGGCGGATCGTTGTCGCGGATCTGATTCTCAACGACCTCCAGTATTATCTTCCGGCGCCTTTTCTGGTCTTCGTCCATACGCCCTCTTTTTCGCTTTCCCGTTTTGCGATCTCTCCAGCAGTTCTAAGTTTTTCTTCGCACTCCGACTGATTGCATGGTAATGCAGACCAAGACCGTCTTGCAACTGTCGTGCATGATGCGTTAGTACTAGCTACGAAATCCAACGGTAGAGCCCAACGCCCATCCGCATACATGCATAAGTCAAACTCTCTGGATGCGGCTGGGCCCGTTTCCCTTGCTCAGCGATCCATGAAGTCATTTTTCCTCGTTTCGAGATCAAGAAAACGATGATCCTATGCTCATTTCCAGTCCTTAATCCATCTAAGATCAAGGGCTTGACATTAACTACTCAAGGCTATAAGCTAGGAGCAAGGTCATGATCTTAGGCGGTTGCTATGAAGGGTATCTCAAGAGAGCAGATCTTGAAGAGGATCAGGCAAGAAAATCCGTGGTGGGAAGTCCCTCATCAAGTTCCTGAAATCTATTGTGAGTGGCACCCTCGCTCTTATCTTACCTCGTTTTTGTCTCTTGTCCGCCAACACTACGTGCGCCGAGCAGTAGTCTTGATGGGGCCACGACGAGTAGGAAAAACGGTCCTCATTCATCATACCATTATGCGCTTGCTGGAAGATAAGATGCCGCCATCAACGATTTTCTATGTCTCTGTCGATCACCCCTTGTACAACGGTCTTGGGCTTGAGGAGTTGCTGCAGCTCTTCGCGGAGAGTAACGATGTGGATCTGCTCAAATCTCGCGCCTATGTTTTCTTCGATGAGATCCAGTACTTGCAGAACTGGGAAGTTCACCTTAAGTCTTTGGTGGACAGCTATCCTAATCTGAACTTGGTTGCGTCAGGTTCTGCTGCCGCAGCGCTACGCCTCAAGAGTACAGAGTCCGGCGCTGGTAGGTTCACTAACTTTCTCCTTCCACCGCTGACTTTTCAGGAATACTTGATGTTGCTTGGGTTGGAAGGCTTGATTAGGTTTCCTAAGAAGGAAGGTGCGTTGTATCAATCAAGCGATCTTGATGAACTAAACCAGCAATTCTTGCACTACCTGAATTTTGGTGGTTACCCCGAGGTGATCTTCTCGCAGCGAATCCAAGAGGACCCTGCCCGCTTCATCAAAGCAGATATTATCGACAAGGTCCTATTGCGCGATCTGCCGAGTCTGTATGGAATTCAGGATATTAGGGAGCTAAACTCGCTCTTCACAACGCTTGCATTCAATACAGCAAATGAAGTCTCGCTCGAAGCACTATCAAAAGGATCAGGAGTGGCCAAGAACACTATCAAGAAATACATTGAGTACCTTGATGCAGCGTTCTTGATCCGAGTGGTCCACCGAGTCGATCGAAACGCACGCCATTTCAAACGGGCGAATTTCTTCAAGATGTACTTGACTAATCCATCGATTCGGGCAGCGTTGTTCTCGCCAATTGGGGAAGAAGACCCAGCTATGGGAGACTTAGTTGAAACAGCAACCTTCGCCCAATGGTTTCACTCGGATGCTCCGCTTCACTATGCTCGTTGGAAGCACGGTGAAGTGGACATCGTCCGCTTGGAAGCGCAGCAAAAAGCAATTTGGGCAGTAGAAATTAAGTGGTCGGATAGGATAGTTGACCACCCCGAAGAGTTGCACGGGTTGACCAGTTTTTGCGCTACGAATCAGTTAGAAGCCGCGCTGGTCACCACAAAGACACGGCGCGAGCAGAAGATTGTCGACGGCATACGGGTCAACTTCGTGCCCGCAAGCGAGTACTGCTACACGGTTGGGAAAAACCTCGTAGGTTCGGGCACCATGGATCAGTATCATCCGCAATCGTAGCCCTTGCACAGATTTCGTGTCATCTGCATACCGCTGTTTCGGATGAGCGGTAGCTCCGAAGACCTTCCCGCTTACATCCGGTAGATGTCAGCGCAAGCTCTGGTGTCACATCTTCGCTCTTGGTGCTTTCAGCCCTCCCGCATGTCCTATGCTGACAAAGCGTGCGTGCTCAGACCTTGCTTGTTAACCACGAATCACTTCACCGCTTCGCCAAAGCGTACTCACCGGCATGGCATACAGATTTGAGCCGAAAGGAACAGATTGATCACCGGTGTAGAGAACGATCCCGCGCAGGAAGCGATCACCCAACAATTCGCTGAGGTAGTTCAATCCCTTGAAGTCGCTACTCTTGACCGTTGATGAAGCCTTGACCTCAATTCCCACGACCTCACCGGCAGCGTTCTCCAGCACTATGTCCACCTCCTGCCCTTTTCGTGTGCGAAAGTGGAAAAACTGAGGCTGAATCTTGCTCCAGGTCGCTTGCTTTCGTAGTTCCATGATGACGAAGTTCTCCAGCAGTGGACCAAAGGTGTTTGGATCCGCTTTGATCCGCTCCTCGTTCAATCCTATTAGGTGCGCTAGCAAGCCAGTGTCGTTAAGAACTACCTTGCGTGAGCGAATGAGCCTTTTGCCTATGTTGGTTGACCAGGCAGGAAGAGGCTGAGATAAGAAGGTCATTTCGAACAGAGCCATGTAACGCTTTAGAGTACTCTGCGGCAATCCGAGGCTGCTTGAAAGCTCAGTGTAATTCATCAGCGCACCCGCACGCGCGGCCAACAAGGAAAGCAGCCGAGGCATGATGGTAAGGTGTTCTATGTTTGCCAGGTCGCGAACCTCGCGTTGGACGATGGTGGTGACGTACGAACGAAACCACGCGCTACGCCTGCTCGTAGATGCTTTTCCCACTACTTCAGGATACCCCCCAGTCAGAACACGCTTGACGAGCTCGTCCCTACTCAAATTGCTGGTGCTAAGCTGAGGTAGTTTGCCAGCGAATACTCGATCAACGAAGTCTTCGGGTCGTCCCTCCAACTCCCCTTGCGAAAAGGGCCACAGACTCAGGATCTCCATTCTGCCAGAGAGCGATTCTGATAGCTTAGGAAGGAGCAAAGGGTTGGCCGAGCCAGTCAATAGGAAGTGACCGGGTACGCGATTGCGATCGACTACAGCCTTGATTGCTAAGAACAGTTCAGGGGCTCGTTGCACCTCATCGAGAACAATTGGGCTATCAAGGCCTGTCAAGAAACCTGTAGGATCACCACGTGCAGCGGAAAGTACTGCGGCATCATCCAGGGTGATGTAGCGTGCCGGATGCGCTTCTTTTGCCAACCATTGCACCAATGTGCTCTTGCCCGTCTGCCTGGCACCGTCAAGCAAAACAACGGGCGTATCCGACAGTGCTTCTAGGATAGCTGGCATAAGGTTCCGTGGGATCATGAGAAGATTATAGCAATCAGTAGGGTGCATTTCAACCACTCAGTGGTGGATTCGCAACCACTCAGTGGTGGATTCGCTCCCTAGATAATGCCCAACAATCTGAGGACATTCATCAGTAGACGCTATGGACTTGACGAATCCATCCGATATCTGTATGCTGGTAATCACTATGATGAAAGGACACGAGAACAAGGCGCTGTACGGATTCTCTCTCGGCCTTTCGTTTGGTTACACGACGACGTACGTCTCTGTTTCGCTCTAGCCACTGACGGTTGGAATGAAGCAGAGAAGAGGACTACAGGTGATTGCCTGTGGTCTTTTCTTTTTGGCTCTTGGAGGAGGTATTGATGAAGAAGAACAGTCGAATACCGAGCAGGAGAACGTCTGTTATCTTGCTGGGGGTGGGCCAGGTGGGAAGATCACTCCTGCGCCTCATCCTAGACCGCAATGAGAAGATGGAGGGTGACGCGGTGATAAACATCGTCGCCATCGCAGACAGTCACGCCGCGCTAATCGACGATGATCACCTATCTCCCCAAACCATCACCGAGGCGTTGACGATCAAGGGAGATGGTGGAACGCTCGAACAGGTGAGCGGAGCACTGCAACTCTCCGAGCTTATATCAGCGCTCACCCCGGGGACGATCCTTGTTGATGTCACCGCATCCAACGATACCGTGGCTCTGCTTCGATCCGCACTTGCTCATGGCTGCGGGATCGTGCTAGCGAACAAGCGGCCACTCGCCACTTCCTGGTCAGAAGCAGAGGCGTTCTTCTCGCACCCCTACGTGCGCTACGAGGCAACGGCGGGAGCGGGACTCCCGATAATCTCCACCTTGCGTAACCTTCTCTCCTGCGGCGATTCATTTGTGTCCATTAACGGAGCGCTCAGCGGTACGCTCGGCTACATGTGCAGTCAGATGGAATGGGGCTCGTCGTATTCGCAGGCCTTGCTGAGCGCACGCGATCTTGGCTACACGGAGCCCGATCCGCGCGAGGATCTCCTGGGAACGGACGTCTTGCGCAAGGTGCTCATCCTTGCACGTAGCGTCTCTTGGCCGCTGGAGACGGATGACATCAATGTGGAGCCGATGTTCCCCGATTCACTCAGCGACATGACAGTCGACGAGTTCTTTCGCGAGGTCCATACGCTCGACGACGACTACGCGCGCCAGGTGAGTAAAGCGAAGAAGACGGGCCTGTCTCTTCGCTACGTTGCCAGCATCAATAGCACAGGGGCGAGTGTCGGTCTTGAGCAAGTAGAGAAGAACGGGCCGCTTGGCATCCTCAATGATGCCGAGAACAGCGTCATCTTTCGTACGCGCTTCTACGATGAAATGTCGATCACTATATCCGGCCCCGGTGCCGGCCCGCTCGTCACCGCAGCCGGCGTATTAGGGGATATCCTCGATCTCAGCGTGCATATGAAGGAGCACTCATGAGCACACTGGTGATGAAGTTCGGCGGAACGTCGGTAGGGGATGCGTCTGCATTCGCAAAGGTAAGAGATATCGTCGCCGAGCAAGCGCGCGGTGGAGATCGTGTTGTAGCTGTGGTCTCGGCGATGAGCGGTGTGACAGACGCCCTCACTCGCGGCATCGTCAGCGCTGCCGACGGGGATAAGGAAATCTACCATGACGTGTGCAACTCCCTGCGCGAGCGGCACGTCGATGTGATAGCGGAATCGATACGGGATGATGCCACGCGTGACCGCCTGATCTCCACCGTCGACACACTCATTGCTGAGTACGCCAATCTGTGCGCCAGCGTGCACGTACTTAGAGAAGTCACACCACGGGTAATGGATGCCGCCTTGTCACGTGGCGAACAGCTGAGCGCGCGCATCCTTGCTGCCCTGTTGCGGCAAGCGGGCGTGCAGAGTGAAGCCATCGATGCCACCGATCTCATCGTCACCGATCAGACTTTTCAGAATGCCGCACCAATCGTGCAAGCGACACGAGAACGCATCAAGTCTCGGCTCACTCCGCACTTGGCCGCGGGCGTTCTTCCGGTAGTCACCGGGTTCATCGCCGCAACACAGGAGGGTGTGACGACAACACTCGGTCGCGGGGGGAGTGACTATACCGCGGCAATGATCGGTGATGCGTTGGACGCCGATGCTGTATGGATCTTCAGTGATGTTGACGGTGTCATGACCGCCGATCCGCGCATCGCTCCCGACGCACGCGTGATCCCCGTAATCTCCTACGCCGAGGTTGGCGAGCTCGCCTACTTTGGAGCGAAGGTGCTCCACCCTCGCACCATCCGCCCAGTGATCGAGCGGGAGATCCCGGTGTGGGTGAAGAACACATTCCATCCCCAGCGTCCTGGAACACGGATCGTACGTGATGCAACCAATACGCACGGGACGGTGAAGGCGGTGACGATGATCACGAACTTGAGCATGGTCACGATTGCTGGCAGAGGAATGGTTGGCGTTCCAGGAATCGCGGGGCGAACGTTCAGTGCCGTGGCCCGCAAAGGAACGAGTGTACTGATGATCTCGCAGGCCTCATCGGAGCAGTCGATCTGCTTCATTATTCCCACAGCAAGCGCCAAGACGGTCGTACATACACTGCAGGAGGAGATGGAAAGGGAGCTTGCACGGCGCGACATCGACCGCATTTGGGCTGACGATGGTATCGTCATCATCAGCGCCATCGGAACGGGAATGCGCGGCACTCCGGGAATCTCAGCACGTATCTTCGGCTCCCTGGGAAGTACGGGGATCAACGTCATCGCCATCGCGCAGGGATCATCGGAATGCAGCATATCGCTTGTCGTCACCGCTGCGGATGCCACACGAGCGGTACAGCAGATTCACAAGGAGGTCATCAACCATGGCAAATAAGATCCCAGTCGCCGTTCTTGGGGCAACCGGGGCAGTCGGACAACGCTTCGTGCAGCTGCTGGAGAACCATCCTCTCTTTGAGGTCACGGCGCTCGCTGCCTCAGAGCGCAGCGCCGGACGGCGTTACGCGGACGCCTGTCGCTGGGTCATCCCCGGCGATCCACCAGCCTCCCTTAAGGAGATGATCGTCTCGCCGCTGGAGGCGAACCTGCCAGCGCGCCTCGTCTTCTCCGCGCTTCCCGCTGACGTAGCGAGGATACTCGAACCGCAGTTTGCCCAGGCAGGATATGCCGTCTGCTCCAATGCCTCGGCGTTCCGCTACGAAGCGGATGTACCACTCGTTATCCCTGAGGTGAACAGCGATCATCTGGCTCTCATTGCCAAGCAGCGAGAAACACGCGGCTGGCCAGGGTTCATTATCACCAACCCCAATTGTTCGACTACAGGAATCGTGATGCCGCTGAAGCCCTTGCACGACGCGTTCACCTTGAAGAAGGTGTTCGCATTCACGATGCAGGCGGCATCCGGAGCAGGCTACCCCGGCATCCCATCGCTCGACATCCTCGGCAACGTCATCCCCTACATCGCCGGCGAGGAAGAGAAGATCGCACGGGAGACGCGGCTCCTGTTGGGAACGGTGTCCGGCAAGGAGAAGCACGAAGCTGATATCATGATCAGCGCGCACGCAAACCGCGTGCCGGTGATCGATGGACACACGATTACCCTCTCCGTCGGGTTTGAGAGCCCACACACACCTGAGGAAGCACTGGAAGTGCTGCGCGCGTTTGGCCCTCCAGCGGATGTGCGCCACCTTCCAAGTGCACCAAAGCAGCCGCTTGTGATCCGGGATGAAGATGGCAGGCCGCAGCCACGGCGCGATCGCGATGTTGAAAGCGGCATGGCTGTTAGCGTAGGACGCGTGCGAAAGTGTCCGATTCTCGACCTGCTTTTAGTCGTCGTCGTGCACAACACGATCCGCGGTGCAGCCGGAGGGTCGCTGCTAAACGGAGAGCTGCTCGTCAAGAGAGGGCTTGTGAAGTGAGATCCTACGGACGAGCGAGCGTGCAGGACTTTCTCGGTGACTTCATCGTCTACCGCAACCTGATCCCGATCGATCAGCGCCTGCCCGGACTTACCGAGTTGCGCGAGAAGCTGGACCTTTCCACGGGAATGACACCGCGCAAGAGCTCGCCGGAATACGCCCAGGTGGTGGCGCAGATCATGAATCGCGCGCAGGCTATTCGCGGGGAGAAGGCAGTAATCGAGCGTCTGATCTACATCGGCGACACACGGGTAAATGATGGGATAGCCTTTGCCAACTTGCTCGCAGCCGGCCGATGGAACGGCGCCTTGTTCATCGGATCAGAGACGACAGAGCCAGAGGAGACACGAGTGGAGAGCCACGGCGGGGCAACGATCCTCCTTAGTAACCGCTGGTCAACGCTGGATTCCTTCGCTTCCGTCTGCCGAAAGAGGGGAATCCCGATCGATGAACGCACGGCAGTGGTGATCGATCTAGACAAAACGGCGCTCGGGGCGCGCGGACGAAACGATCACGTTATCGACGAAGTGCGGTTGCAGGCGATGCGCCGAACAATCAAAGGGCTACTCGGTGATTGCCTCGATGAGGCAGCATTCGAGGCGGACTACAACAGGCTCAATCTGCCGCTCTATCATCCGTTTACCACCGACAATCAGGACTACCTGGCCTACATCTGCCTCATCCTGCAGAGCGGTGCGATCGCACAGGAAGTGCTCTTCGACGCGCTCGATCGCGGCCAGATACGACAATTCGTGCAGTTACTCGCGTGGGTGGACGAGCGCGAGGGCACACTCTCTCCTTCGTTGCGACAGGTGCACAAGGGTGTGAAAGCCGCTCTATCTGAAGGTAACCCGACCCCATTTGTCGACTTTCGCCACAATGAGTACCGAATCACCATGGATCGTATGGGTTCGCTTGCTGATGAAGCACCGGTCGAGAAGATATTACAGGAGGAGATTGTCATCACCCATGAGGTAATGCAGATCGCGCTGCGTTTCCGGGACGAAGGTGTGCTCCTGTTCGGGTTGTCGGACAAACCGGATGAGGCATCGCTGCCACCTGATGGGTTTAGCGACTACCTGCCGATTCACGAGAAGACTACACATGTAGTGGGAGGAGATTGAAGATGCCGCAAACTTGGCTTGAGTGCATTCGCTGTGGCCGCAAGTATCCGATAAACGAGGTGAAGTATCGCTGCGAATCCTGCGGCGGGCTGCTCGATGTGGAGCACGACTTGAACCCGCTGAGGGAGCGATCGGGGGATGAGTGGAAGGAGCTCTTCTCTGCCAGGTCACCCATGAGCAACTGGCCGTATCAAAGCGGCGTGTGGGCGAAGAAAGAGTGCGTCGCGCCGACTCTCGACAATGAAAACATCGTTTCTCTTGGAGAGGGTTATACTCCGCTCTTGCAGGTAAGGAACCTGGCCGGGCTGCCTCGGGTGTGGATTAAGGAGTGTGGGATCAGTCACACCGGATCGTTCAAGGACCTGGGGATGACCGTTCTTGTCTCGCACGTCAAGCAGCTCATCTCCGAGGGAAATGAGATCCGTGCCATCGCCTGTGCGTCGACAGGAGATACATCGGCGGCATTGGCAGCATACGCCGCGGCAGCCGGTATCCCAGCGATCATCTTCCTGCCCCGTGGAAAGATCTCCACCGCCCAGCTCGCTCAACCGATCGCGCACGGGGCGATCGTGCTGGGCCTCGATACAGACTTCGACGGGTGCATGAGCGTCGTGGAGGAGATCACAGCCGATAAGAGCATCTACCTCGCTAACTCGATGAACGCGCTGCGTATCGAAGGGCAGAAGACTGTGGGAATCGAGATAGTGCAGCAGCTCGGTTGGGAGGTGCCCGACTGGATCATCATCCCCGCTGGAAACCTGGGAAACATCAGCGCCCTCGGCCGTGGGTTGATGATGATGCATGAGCTCGGGTTAATCGATCGCTTGCCGCGAATCGTCGCCGCACAGGCCGAAAACGCCAATCCCCTCTATCAGAGCTTCCTCACCAACTTCGATGAACGCCGCACAGTCACGGCGCGTACAACCCTGGCCTCGGCAATCCAAATCGGGGCACCGGTCAGCTACGAGCGGGCGGTGAAGGCGCTGCATGCGTTTACTGGAATCGTGGAACAGGCAACTGAGGACGAGCTAGCCAACGCGGCCGCTCTCGCCGATCGCGCCGGGCTCTACGCCTGCCCCCAGACCGGAGTCGCATTGGCGGTACTGGCAAAGCTCGCCGCACAAGGGACGATCAAGACACATGACCGGGTCGTTGTCATCTCCACCGCTCACGGGCTCAAGTTCACCGATTCTAAGGTGAACTATCACGACGGGGCACTCGCCGATGTCACCGCACGTCACGCCAATCCCCCGATCTATCTGAAGGCGGATTCTGACGAGATAAGAGGCTGCATCAATTCAGAGCTTGCGTGCCGCGAGCAGTTCCGTCGCTGAGACTGGTTCTTTATCATTTTGAGTGGGTAACCTAACGTTGTGAGGTTGCGAAGCAAGACCAGGGATCAAAGAGAATTCACCACGAAGAGCCTGTCTGCGTCCGAAGGACAGGCAGGCACAAGGAACACGAAGAATGGAATCAAGCGCTTTGTTCTTTGAATCCTTCGTGCTCTTCGTGTCCTTCGTGGTAAAATGCTTGGCTCTGTGACTGCCTTGGTGCTTGCCCCCTGGACTTCATCAGGTATCCACTTGAAACGATTGAGAGCTCCAACTGTATAGCGCTAGCCGATAGGCGCTGATGCCAAGAGAAGTCACTCCGCATCCATCTCGTGCGGATGATTGCTATCGAAGCGTTCATCCTTCAGATGAAACCCTCGCTTCTCGAACTGCTCCAGGAGTTCGGATGTATCGGGAAACCACTGTCCCTACTTGCGGCACATGTGTTCGGTCCACCCGTAGTTCTCAAAGGTGAACGTTTCTTCTCGCCCTTCCTGCAATGGGATCTTGTAGTTTGCTCGTGCGTAGTACTCCTGCGCGAGGTAACCGTCGTCCATTTCCTTCATCGCCGCGCGGACAGCCTCCTCGCTTAACACAGGATACGTGTTCTCAAACAGCGTGAACTCAATCGGGTAGCGTGGCCGCACCGGTGGATAATCAGCCGGGTATCCCATAGTCAATTGCACGAGCGGAAAGACGCGATTTGGCAAGTTGTACTCGTCGGCAATTTTGTCGGCGATGTAGGGTGCGTTCCATGCGTTGGATATCAGCACAAATCGTGAACAGAAGTGGAGCGTGAAACGGATTCTTTTCCTTATTTTCGCGAGAGGAGAAGGGTTCCAAATTGCCCAGCAAACGGTGCATGCTGACCCACGCGAACAATTGCAGTCACCACCTCATTGGGCGGCATTTGCTTCGTGTAGCGCCGAATTGACTTACGCTGAAGCATCGCTCTGAGGAGCCTGTTGCGTAAACAGTTTCTATCGCTCGTCTTCATACTCGGCTCCTAGTTTCAAGCATTTTACCGCAGAGGACCTGTCTGCCTCACTGGCACAGGCAGGCGCAAAGGTCGCTGAGATGAGACATTAAGGTTTCCATGCTACTCTCTGCGCGCTTGGGGGGTGTAGTAGCCGGCGGAATTTACTACACCCCCCGAGCGGTCTCGGCGGTGAAAGCTTCTGTTTTGCGCGCAGAAGAGGTTTGTGCAACATCCTGTGAGGACAGGGTTATCAATCATCTGTTTCCTCCTTCGTCGTTTCCAGCTCGTATCTCCTGCCATGCATACTACCAAGCATAGGCAACCGTTCACAGTGGGCCTTCCCGCCTGCGCGGTAGGGCACTCTTCATGATTGCTATAAACAATCACTCCATGCTTGTGCTAGGATGATTCATCCAATCAAGTGAGGTGATCCAGATGTGGAAGGACTTTCGTAGTTTCATCATGAAGGGGAACCTCGTCCAGATCGCGGTGGCATT
>JAYEFP010000015.1:0-12944 GCA_034715975.1 Candidatus Bipolaricaulota bacterium
GCCTGTTTGAGAAGCGAACAGGGCTGCCACGCTCGTATATTAATGATGAGGGAATACAAGACAGGACGGTCGGTGGCCGGCCCCGTATACTTGGGTGAGGACCCTTTGAGGTTGGCTCGTTGCCACGCTTGTGGGTCTCTACAGACGCCACATACTGTAACAAGACACAACCTACGGGGCCGTGCCACGGATCAGCTTGATGTAGGCCACTTCGGCGCTACGTATCTAGCCGCGAGCTTGTAGACCGCCCTGCCTTGAACCATTCCTCACTGGGAACCCTCTCATCTTAGCACATCGGAGGCGATAGGTCATGTTCTACCTCGGTATCGACATCGGTAAGTTTCACCATGCCGCTGCATTGATGAACGAACAAGGGAAGGTCATCGCTACTCTCCCTTCCTTCCCCAATACACGCCGCGGCTTCCAGAAACTGCTGGCCCTCATCTCTTCTCAGGTACTTCCAGCAGAGGAACTTCGTATCGGCATGGAGGCGACAGGTCCTTACTGGATCCCGTTGGCCGAATGGCTGAAGACACATGGATGGACCCCGTCATCCTTAACCCAATCAAGACAGCATCGTTGCGTAACTACGGGGTACGCGGATCAAAGACCGATAATATCGACAGCGTTCTCATCGCCAACACCCTCCGCATCGAGGGAGAAGAACCACAACCAATCTCTCCTAAGCTCAGTGAGGAACTGCGTCACTTCACACGGCTGCGAGCAGATATGACCAAGGATCGAACCCGTATCGGGCTTAGGATGACTTCCATCTTGGATCGCCTGTTTCCTGAGCTGCTCTCTTCCTTCTCCAAGACCCTCTCTCCCTCTTCCCTGGCTCTGCTCTCTCAGGCCGCTACACCAAGCAAAGTCCTTGCTCTGGGGAAGGAAAAACTGACTACTCTCCTGCGTAAGGCCAGTGGAGGGAACCTCAAGGCGACACGGGCCAAGGAAATCATGGACAAGGCAACAAATTCTGTGGGTGTTCCTTCACAAGCAATGGAGGAAGTACTTGCTCTTCTGCTGGACCAGATCAACTTGATCGATTCCCAGCTAAGAACGTTGGACTATCGTATCACCAAGTTGTACGAGCAAGCTGGTCTTTACTTCACCAGCATCACTGGAGTGGGGACCCTCACCGCAGCCACCATCCTAGCAGAGTATGGGAGTGTAAGGAAGTTTAGTCAGGCAAAGCAGATGGTCGCATTTGCCGGTATCGATCCCAAGCTACGCAACTCCGGCCAACATCAAGGGCACGTACATATATCCAAGCGTGGCTCTCGTTACCTGCGCCGGGCATTGTATTTAGCCTGTCAAGTTGTCGTGCGCAACGATGACTACTTCCATTCCATCTATCAGCGTCATCGAGACAACGGCAAGTCTCACAAGGAGGCGATCATTGCGGTCATGAATCGGTTTATTCACGTCCTCTACGCCATGTGGAGGGATAATCGACCTTACTACCCCTTGACACAAGCATAGCTTGTTACATAGGAAATGACCTCCCAGACTCTCTCATCACCCGTCACTTATCACCGATCACTGTGTGCTTTTGGGTTGATTTCCAGCCGAGTACGGCGCACAGTTTCAGGACGAAACGGACTTTGGAAGTAGCGGAGGAAAAGTGAGCTATCGAATACTCATCCTTATTGGTGTTGTCGCGGCCCTGGTGGGCTTCTTCTTCATGTATTCCAGCTACCAGTGGCCAGGAAGCGATGCAGTCTGGGCCATCCGCGCAGAGGCGCCAAGAGTGATCGGCGGGTACAGCGACAATTTCTGTTACGATGGCCAGGGTGTGCGGTCGCTTGCCGGCTCCCTAACCTTAAGCATCGCCTCCGATGGCACGGGATCGATCGATGCTTCCGTGTCTACGACCGATAGCAGTGGCCCACTTCATCTTGCATCGAGCGACGAACTTGCGGGGACGATCAGGATCAAGTCTCGGATCGATGACTCGTCAGAGTTGGAGGAGGAGCTTGACATCAACGGGGATATCCAAAGCGGTGATTCGGGGTTTCCACAGACGCATGCCACGCTCACCGGGAAGAGCACGTTTGACCTGTACGTCGACGGAGAGCTGCGCTACGAAGCTCTGCGTGGAGAGTGGTCTGTTGCTGATGCTGTACGGCAGAGTGATGGCTCGATCCGCCAGAGTGGTCTCCTCTACAGCCCGTTGCTGCGTGACAAGTCGGGCTTTTCCGACCCAGGACGCCTGGAGTTCACGCTCCTCTTACACTCAGATGAGCCCGATCCAAACAACGATCCGCAATATTCAATCGTGCTGCATCTCGTATTCTCCGATGTGACTATTGAGAAGCAGCCATCAACGTCGTGACAGTGGCGAGTTAATCGACAGTATTGTTGTTCTCGTTGTCGTTTTCTTCCAGGGCCGTATCGAGCTCGACCTGCGTCTGGGTAGCAGTGGGAGGTGTCGATTCACTCTTCTTCCCAGTAAAGTGGGACAAGACACCCCTGCGTGTCTCGAAGAACTGCGCTACATCCTTCGCATTTTCCGTGAGGGTTGAGATGACGAGTTGGTCGCCCGCGCGAACGAGTTCGCCTCCCTGCGGGATGATGAGGCGCTCGCCCTCGCTACGAGAGAGCCCGACGATTAGGCAGTTGTGCGGATAACGGCGGTCACTACGGATATCTTTGATAGTTTTTCCCACAACAGACGACTTCTCGGGGATGGTGGCGCTGATGATCGCCCCCGCTCCAGCACCGAACCTGGCAATCTCGTAGATATCGGGCCGCTCGATCTCCAGGACCAACTGGTCGAGGAACAGCCCAACGACGTCGATTACGGTGGTTACGCCCGCTTGTTTGTAGGCGTGTACATACTTGGGGTTGGCCATGCGGGTGATGATTCTCTTCGCCCCCGCGCTCTTTGCCAGCAGGCAGAACGCCAGGTTGTCGGCGCTCTGGCGCATCATTCCTACCGCCACGTCTGTCCGACTGATCTCTGCCTCCTCCAGCGTTACCACATCGGTTGCATTTCCGCAGATGGCGGGAACGCCCAACTTAGCGCTCACCATCTCGCACACGTCACGGCTGAGATCAATTGCCACGACATCGTAATGATCGGAGGCCAGCCTAGCAATCAAACGCCTTCCGGCCATCCCTGCTCCAGCTATAACTATGCGCATAGTTCCTCCTAGCGCCACACCCGGCGAGAGAAGATGAGAAGGAGTGGAAGAAGCTCCAGCCTCCCCGCGACCATCGCCAGTATGTAGAATACCTTGAGTCCCGCGTTCATGGTAACATAAGCTGCCGGATCGATGTAGCTCGGGCCAATGTTACTCAGAGCCGAGATCATCCCTGAAAACGACTCCAACGGGCCAAACCCGGAAATTAGCCCGGTTATTAAGCTTCCTATTGCAGCTATTGCCACCCATGCAAAGAAGATAGCTGCGCTGCGATGGATCTCGCGCTCGCGCATCACCTCGCCATCGATGATGAACGGAACGACCTCGCGCGGTGGGCGGGAGACGAGGCGCAGCTGATGGCGCATTAGTTTTCCCAAGATCCCGATTCGCCACACCTTCACTCCGCCTGCGGTCGAGCCGACGCACCCGCCGATGAACATCAGAAGCAGGAATACTTGCTTTGCAACCGGGCCAAAGAAGTTCCCTGCGATATCCTTGGTGGCAAACCCTGTGCTTGAGGCGATCGATACTACCTGAAACAGCGAGGCGCGGATACGTTCTCCGAGCGCCGTGTGCATCCCTCCTCCGAAGGCGACGATCAGGGTCGCCCCGACGATGAGAGATATCCACAAGCGAAGTTCCATGTTCTTGCGCAGTGATCCGAAGCGCCGGCGAATGAGATTCCAGTGCACGAGGAAGCTCGTCCCTCCGAGAAACATGAACAGGATCAGGGTGTAGTCTATCGCCACGTAGTGGTACCCGCTCTGGTGGAAGTAGGCGATGCTTGCATCGTGAGAGGAGAACCCGCCGGTGGAGACCGTGGTCAGTGCGTGGACGATGGCGTCGAACGGCGACAGTCCCTCGATCCACAGAGCAAGGCCGCACAGAACTGTGAGCGTGATGTAGATCGCCCACAGGATGCGCAGCGAGTTGAACACCCCCGGCGAGAAGCGCTTCGTTGTTGCCTTGTGCGATTCGCTCTGCAGCAGGTTGTGAGAGATGCCGCTGCGTAGCGCGACGACAAGAAAGAGGGTGAAGATCCCTAATCCGCCTATCCACTGCGTGAGCGCGCGCCAGAACAGAATGCTGTGCGGAAGGCCGTCCAGGCCGACAAATAGGGTTGTACCTGTTGTTGTAAATCCACTCACCGTCTCGAAGAAAGCGTCCAGGTACGTGATCTTGAGAGCTAGCCAGTAGGGGACAGCACCGATCAACGATAGGCCGAACCAACCGAGCGCCCCGATCGCCATTGCCGTCCCCTCGTTCAAGGGAGAGGGCTTAAACAAACTCACCAGAAGCAGACCTAGAAAAGCTGCGATTGCCGCGGGGATAGCGTAGATGCGCACCGGGAAGGTGACTGTCTCCGCGTACAGGGCACTGATGACAAGCGGCAGGGCCTGCAGGAAGGCAAAGGCGATGAGTACGATTCCAAAGTAGCGAAGGACAGTATTAAGGTTCCTCATCTGCTCTCCCGGAGAAAGGTTTGTTACATCTTAGCGAGACTCAACGTTATTGGAAAGACCCTGCGGAGAACGGACAGGCGATTATCATGTGGTGCTATCTTGCATGAGGTGACTCATGTCGCGAGATGAGGTGATTGTGACGGCTACCAGGTCTGCAAGAAACAGCTATAGTCTCCTTACTATCAGTGAACCGCCTTTCTACCAACTGGTAGTAGTGAAAAGGGAGCTAGGTTTTGCTCCCTTTTCCGATTTCGCTAATAGTGACGGGTAATGCGTGATGAAAAAGAAAAAAGCATCCTCTCGCAAAGGCGCAAAGACCGCGGAGATAACCCAGTAATGGGCGAAGAGCGCGAAGGAGGCAGACAAAGATATTGTAGGTGTACGTTTGAGGTTGGTAATAAGCACTGCCAATTTCCGCACTTGACACCCAAGTGATCTCCATTCTCTGTGCCCTTCGTCGTGAGCTCTTCAGCAGTCAGTCATGCAAATCTGTTTCAAAGGCATTTCTCGGCAGCTTTGGCCTCACTTTTCGGGCTCATCCTCCACTGACGCGAGCAGGCGTGGCATCTTGTCGAGCGGAGGCCCTTCGGGAACATCTTTGCTTGCCGCATTCAGGTCTTTGAAGCGTCTAGCAGCGGGAAGGAGTCGGCTTTCTAGGGAGCCAACCGCCTTGTCGTAGGCGTCTACCGCCTGACCGAGGCCCTTGCCTGTTTTCTGAAACAAGTCAAGGAAACGGAGGATGCGCTCGTAGAGATCCTTCCCCTGCTGTGCGATCTCGCGGGCATTCTCGGCGATTTGCTGTTGCTGCCAGCCGTAGGCGACCGAGCGCAATAAAGCAAGCAGAAGGACGGGGCTGGCAACGAAGACGTGGTGCTGGATGGCGAATTCCAACAGGCTTGGATCCTGAGAGAACGCGGCAGAGAGACTTGACTCGCTGGGAATGAACATCACTACCATCTCCGGCGTGCGATCAAATTGTGAACAATACTCCTTGTGGGCGAGCTTCGTGTAGGCGTGTGCAGTTTGAATATGCTTCTTGCCCTTCGCTTAGCATCTCCATATCTTTTGATTGGCTCCTGTAACGTATTTGTGTTAGGATTCCTGCGAAGGAGGGGGGAGGGAAAAGATGGAAACGTTACGCCTTTTGCATATGGCTGATGTTCATCTAGATACCCCTTTTTACGGTCGTGACGAATTATTGCGCCGAAAATTGCGGGACGCTTGTCGAGAGGCGTTTAAAAGAGCGGTGGATGCAGCTATTAAACGAAACGTTCATGCATTTCTCATAGCGGGAGATTTGTTTGATAATGAGCTGCTATCGTTTACGACAGAAAGATTTCTCCTAGATGAAATGTGTAAGCTGCAAAAGGCGCGAATTCCGGTTTTCTACGCAACTGGGAACCATGATCCCGGCCGTGCGAGCTACCGTGCACAGAAACTCGAATGGCCGAGTAATGTGCATCTATTCACCAGCACTACTCCCGAAACCGTCCCAATCGTCGACCACAAGGGACAGCAGATAGGGTGGTTAACTGCTGCTGGACACAGCTCAACACGCGAAGGTAATAATCTGGCTGCTCGGTACAAAAAAGCCAAAGATGATTTACCACACGTGGCAATGCTCCACACACAAGTTGTCAATGCGAGGGGAGCAGATCAACATGAGCGCTATGCTCCGTGTACAGAAGAAGATCTTAAGTCGCCGGGCTATGATTACTGGGCGCTAGGCCATGTACACCTGCGGCAAAGGATCTTTGAAGACCTGCCAGCCTGGTATGCGGGGAACCTACAGGGTCGGAATCCCAAAGAGACTGGACTCAAAGGCGCGCTCTATGTAGAGGTTTCGAAGAGAGGGCTGATTGAGCCAGAGTTCATACCCCTTTCACCTCTCGTGTGGGATCACGTTGAACTCGCATGCCTCAAGAACGTGCATACGGTTACTGAGTTAACATCAGAGTTGACAGCACATCTTCATCAGAAGATAGATCTGGACGACAATCGAGAGCACTTGGTGCGTATCGACTTGACAGGAGAGTCTCCCTTGGCTGATGAGATGCACAAGCTCGAAAGTCTGCAAGACTTGGAGGAGACCGTCCAGAATGAAACGGATATTACCTGGCTAGAGATACGGCCCCGCTCTCTTGTGCGCCCGGTGGACGTGGAGAGTTTTGTAGGTAGTCCAACGGTCCTTGGCAAAACCCTTGAACTGCTTGAGAAGCTACCCATGGATGACGAATTATTAGATCGCATTACCCCCAAGGACTTGGCCCGTTCGGACACCGCAGACGTGCGGCATTACTTACGAGAGTTAGCAAGTAATATGGATCGCGAGGCTGCATCCTTGTTGGTCCCGGAGCAGAAGCGATGAGAATTGAGAGGCTAGAGATCGGCGCATATGGCTACCTTGTCGACCGTAGCATCCCAAACCTCTCCGAAGGCCTAGTGGTTGTCCACGGGTTGAACGAAACTGGAAAATCCACACTCTTCAGCCTTCTGACAACTCTACTATACGGTTTCGACCCTGTGTCGAATTTCCCCTACCATCCCTGGCACGTGAATAGGTATCCTGAACTGAGTGCGGTTCTAACTCTTGAAGATAGTACCAAGACGGAGGTATGGAGAAAACTAGCCAGTACTCCCCAAGGGCGTTCCACCCGCAACGGCCATACCGAGAAGTTAGCTAACCACCCCCTTCCCTTTGTACAACACGTAAACAAGAAACTCTATAAGGCGCTTTACGCACTTACCCAGGCTAACATGCGCGTGCTTGATGAAGCACAGAGGAAGGAGATCGAAGACCTATTGCTCAGTGGGCTTGGTGCCGAGCTACTTAACCCAACACGGCGTGTCATCGCTGACCTTGAGAAGCAGGCCCAAAAGCTTTGGCGGAGCGATAAGAGGGGGAAGCCCCTGTACGTGGGTCTTAGAGGTAAGTTGAAGGATGCTAGGAAAGACCGCAAGCAGGCCGTGGAAAGCGACCAGGCTCTCCGCAATAAAGCGGAAAGGCTTCACGAGGTTCAAGAACAAATAGATATTCTTGAACGGGAGCTAGGTGCACTGAAGATGCAACTGCACAAGGCCGATGTGTTGCTCCCTATGAAGAAGCAGATGGATCGGATTAAAGCGTGGCTCTCGGAAATCCCCGATATTGAACAACTGCAGCACCTACCAGACGGCTTAAAGGCCGAATACAAGCGCTTGTGCGAACGTGTAGAACACGAAAGAAAAGCTGTCAAGGATCTGGAAAAGGAGAGAAACGCGAAGTTTAAGGTGCAAGAACAGTTTAGCGATGACGACCACATTATCCTTAACTACACAGGGCAGATTGATCGTTGGGCACGTCGTGTAACCGCTCATGAGCAGGAGCAACATAACATCAAGAATCTCGAACGGGCTGTAGATGATCTCCAGCAATCTCTGGAATCAACCGCTGAGAGCGTCCTTTCTGAGTCCTGGCAAGGTGTTTTTTCTTTAATAGTTGAAAAAATTATTCTCCCTGAATTGAAGGCAAGAATCAATGATTTTCAGGACAAACAGAGGGAAGCTGAACGGCAGAAGACCGCAACTGAAAGTGTCGCTCCCGTACGGATGATCGGCGAGTTGCCCCGCTGGGCTGTACTAGGAGCTATTGCAATGGGGGGGGCGTTAATTTTGGTTGGGATCGTGGTTTCCCATACCGCTATCATGCTTGGTGCCCCCCTGGCGTTGATCGGTGCTGCCGGCTGTTTTTTTAACTTCTTCATCCGACGACAGAACAAACAGCAGGCAGCACAACGCGAGGATCAGGTTGAACGATTACAGAACAAGAAGCAGGGCGCGGATAATGCGCGTGACAAGACGAGAGAGGCGATAAGAGAGATCCTGAAAGACCTGCCCATTGCTCCAGTCCTGCTTGAACATCCCGACCTTACACTCTACCAAGCGGTAGAACGCCTACGCCTGCTTAACGGCGAGAAGAAGCAAAAGACTGATCAGCTCAAAGAGCGAAGGGAGGAATGGAATACTGCCCAAGGTAAACTGCAGAATCTAGTTGAAAGATTGGGAGAACACATGGCGAGCCCGGAGGCGATAAATCGTTTAGAGAGCCGTCTTGGGGCTGCTAAAAACCATCAGCGCGATTTCAATCAGGCCTCTACGCGTATCGAAGAAATCAATAACGAATTGAAAGGGGCAGAGAAAACCCTGGAGGATGCCACGGGAGAACACGAGGAATTCCTGCGACATGTTACTCAAACTGCAGCAGAAGATTTACCACCGGATGAAGCCCTGGAAAGAGCTGTCAAACTACAAGAGATCATGAGCAAAATTCAGAGCGTCGAAAGCCAACTAGAGTTGGATCACCCGGATCTGGCTGAACTGCAAGAAGAGATTCACCATCTAGAAGAAGGCAACGTGGATGCCTGGGTCCTAGATCAGGAAGAAGTGGAGAAGTCACGTATCAGACTAGACAAACTCCAAGAGACAGGTGGAGAGATACAGCGTCTGCGGGAGGAAGAAATTACCCTGCAAAACGAGATCAAGAATGCTCGTGGAGATGTTTCAGTGGGCGAGCTCGACGGCAAGATAGAAAACATCGAGGAACAGATAGAGGACGTGTGTACTCAGCATGATCACTTGATGCTGCTTGCTTCTTTACTACAGGAAGCTGATCGGCAGTTTCGTGAAGAACACCAACCTGACGTGCTGAAGCGGGCTAGTGAATATCTAACCACGATAACCGGTGGGCGCTATACTCGCATTATCACACTGGAAGACGAAGAAGAAGAAAGGTTGGCAGTGATCAGCAAATCAGGAGAACATCGGCCAATTTCTTTTCCGTTGAGTGGGGGAACACTCGATCAGATCTACCTTACGTTTAGACTGGCCGTGATTGACCACCTAGACGAAGCATATGAACATCTACCGCTTGTACTAGACGAAGTGCTGATCAACTGGGATGATCAACGTTTCGAGACAGGGGTACAGATCCTTTCTCATATTGCTCAGAAGCGCCAAGTGTTTCTGTTTACATGTCATGACTGGATTGTCAAACGCATCCAAGGTATTACAGGCACCTCACCGATCACCCTTGACGTGTTTTAAAAATAAGATTCTCTACTGAATTCCATGAAATAGTCGTGCCTTAATGTAAAAACAACGGTGCATCACCACTATCATCGTTATTGCCATGGTAGTACGTGCCGTGCTCTCCCAGCACCTCTATGAGGACGTAGTCCGGATCGGATGGCCCTTCCGGCTAATCGTCCGTCCACGTCCCCTGCCAGAGCTTTCGCTTCTCCTCCGAGTTTGTGATGAGGCGCGCGCGGCCCTGCAGATAGGCGTAGTTGAATAGGACCGTATTGATGAAAGGGATCGTCATTCTGGGAGCGGCTGTGATTTTACTTACCTTGTTTGATCTTCGGGAGGTGGTAAACCAGACGGACCTCCCCTCGCGAAGGAGGATGGTCATCGGCCGCGCCCGTGGGAACCCGCTCTTGCCGTTGGGTACAAAGAGGGAAAACCCAATTTCGTCAACGATCTCCCAGAATCGGTCGCTCATGGTCGCCCTTCTTCTAAAGAGCAATCTGGGAGACCTGGCTCGACCGAAAACGATGCGTGATCGCCGATGCCAAACTTCTCGATGATGTGCTCCACAAATGTCGTTCGTACAAAGAGGACGTGGATTGCCTCTGACCGCAGCAGCGCCCGTAACGCAGGAGCATGTCCTTGACCCGTAAGTTCGAGGCGACCGACCTCATCGAGGAAGACAACCTGTGCCGTGGCAGCCGCGTGCTCAATTGCGGTGCGGGCAAATAATAGTGCGTCCTCCGATAGGTAGAACTTGCCGATTGGAATCCCTGGAGGATTCAGGGCAGCCAACGATTGCTCTTCGCCAGTATCGAGATCGCGTACACGGTAGCCGATCGTCTCGACGCCGTCAACGATGCGAGGGCTGATGATCCCTCCGACTCTGATCTTGTGCTTCTCCAGTGCTGCTGCAAGGCGCTGCGCTAGGCGCGTCTTCCCCGCACCGATCTGGCCGTGGATCACGATGCATCTGTGTTTGTGCTGCGTGATTTGCTCGGTGATCTCAGCGATGACCTGAGTGAGCCTCTCGTTCAGTATGTCCATGTCGCCCTCAGATTAGCCTGTGCCCAACGCAGTAACAAGCAAGCGCCCCTCACTAGTGGAGAGGCGCTTGGTGAATCATCAACTTTCTTGCTTAACCGTTTCTTCTATAGCAGGCCGACGCGCTCATTGAATGCCTCGATTAGCTTGTCGATTGGCTCGACCAGCTGATGGATGCGGTCCCAGTAGTCGGGATAATCGTGCCACTGTGCGTTCAGCTCGTCGACTGATTTACCCATCTGCTCGATCCACGTGTAGTACTTAAGGTTGTGAATTCTCCTGCGTTCACGATAGCCGAGTTCAGATACGTAATCGGTACTCGTCCCCATCAAATAGCGCTCGTAGTCGATTGCTGCGTTGATCTCGCTGTATTTACCGTGTTTCTGTTCTAACTCTCGTAATCGGCTTTGATAGAGCTCCATTGAATCCGTAAGCACGGTCAACACGACATCATTCTCGGTTAGTTCGTAGTAGTTGGCGAACTTTATTGAAGAAAGGAGATTTGCTACACTGGAGATCCCGAACAGATGAAGCTGCTCGATGAATTCATCGGATACACCTTGGTTCCTAAGGTAGTCATGCCCAGCAGGTTCGTTAAACAGTTGAATTAGGTTCATGCAGTGTTCATCGTCAATTGCTGTGATCATGTCGGTGTTACGTACGTTGTGGATCCACGGTACGTGCTTATCTCCTATACCTTCGATTCGGTGACCACCAAACCCGTTCTCTGTTAACGTCGGGCATTGGAGGGCCTCGGAGGCGACCAGTTTGCTTGTCGGGTAGAGTTCCTTAAGATAGTCCCCACAGCCCATTGTCCCAGATGAGCCACTTGTCAATACGACGCCGGCATAGCGATCGTTCTCTCTTAGCTCCTGCTGCAGGACCTCCTCCATGGCGTGTCCGGTGACCTCGTAGTGCCACAAGTGGTTTCCGAACTCGTCGAACTGGTTAAAGATCATGATGTTATCGCGCGTATTCTGCAACTCGATGCCCTTCTGGAAGATCTCCCATACGTTCGATTCGCAACCGGGAGTGGCAATCACCTCGCCGGCGACCTTGGATAGCCACTGGAAGCGTTCTTGGGACATCTCCTCGGGGAGGATGGCGATCGATTCGCAGGCCAGGAGGTTGGAGTTGTAAGCACCGCCGCGGCAGTAATTACCTGTTGATGGCCACACCGCCTTGTGAAAGGTGGGATCGAATTGTCCAGTAACGAGGCGGGGGACGAGACATCCGTAGGTTGCTCCAACCTTGTGTGATCCGGTGGGCATCCACTTGCCGACGAGGGCGATGATGCGGGCCTTCACACCGGTGATCTCTGGCGGGATCTCCACATAGTTCACGCCATCGAATTTTCCGCCGTGTTTCACGGGTTCATTCTTCCACGTGATGCGGAACAGGTTGAGTGGGTGCAGGTCCCACAGACCGACATCCTTTAGATCATCCCTGATCTTCTGTGGGATCTTGTTTGGATCCTTCATTTGTGCGAATGTGGGTGCAATGATCCCTCGCTCCCGTGCGCGCTTCGCTGTGCGCTCTAGTTGTTTCTCGTTGACTGTTAGATCGATCATTCCTCTCCTCCCTAAACTTAATCTTACCAGGTTTCGACTGGTGGCCGCATCGGCGATCACCTCGGCCGATACTTGTAATGCTATCATACAACTTGGCCAAATAGCAAGCTCGTCCTTAACCTACGCTCTTCCGTGTATACTAGTGTGACGATTTCGAGGGCTTGGATCGCGAAAATACTCGCATCTCTTGCACGGAGAAGAAGAGTTTAGAGGAGGATGATGAGGGACAGGAATGAGCTGTACGACCTGGTGATCAAGAACGGAACACTTGTGTCCCCACAGGGGACGGTGCGAGCAGATCTAGGCATTCTTGGTGAGAAGATTGCCGCTGTAGGGCTCGATCTTTCGGGAAAACGTGAGATCGATGCTGTCGATAAACTCGTATTCCCTGGGGTGATCGATGCACACACACATATGGCTCTCCCCGTTGCTGGAACACGATCGAGCGATGATTTCTTCACCGGAACACGCGCTGCCGCCTGCGGCGGAGTGACGACGATCGTCGACTTCACCGTGGGAGGCGCTGAAACGACGATCTCTGAGGATATCGAGAAGCGGCAACAAGTAGCGAAGGATGCCGTGATCGATTACGCCCTGCATGGTGAGGTAATCGGCTGGAGGCCCGGACATGAGACGGAATTTCGCGATGCAGTCGC
>JAYEFP010000016.1:0-3531 GCA_034715975.1 Candidatus Bipolaricaulota bacterium
CGCTGGGATCGCTTCAATGTTCCCGCGTTCGCTTTCGTTTCCCAGCCAGTCGACCGCTGCCACGCGGTACCAGTATACCTGATTCGGTTCTAATCCTTTATTCATAAACGATCCGAAAACAGCGGTCGGATCGGGATTTGCCGGGATATCATCGCACGAGGGGTGCATCCCCGCCCATGGAATGGGACTCACCGTACCATCGAGGAAGATACAGGCGACAAAGATGGGGGTGCCGTCCTCCTTTTCCGAACGATAGACGTGAAAGGCGTGAAGATCCTGAACCGGTGAGGAGACCCATTCGACAAAGACCGAGTTGTTCTTCGCTTTCAGGCCGGAGATGATGGGGGCCGGTGGCGGGGTCTCCTCATAGAGCCGCTGGCAGATGTACTCACCCACATCGGGACACGCAATGCCAAGCTTGCCCGGGTAAAGGTTGCGCGCCATGTCGAACGCCCGTACCCAATAGGCGTAACAGATGGGAGAGCCATCGGGGACGGAGTAATCCTCGTAGTAGATCCTTCCCGTCTCCTCAAGCCTCTTTCGCGCCTCCACCACTAGAACCTCGCCGATAAGCACGAAATCGCATCCGCGCGGCGCTTCGTGAAGCTGGGTAAGGTCGGGTTGTGTCGGCGGCCGGTACGGAACGCCGAAGTCGCAGATACTCCGATAGATCTGATAGCCTCCCAGGTCCGGCTCTGGATTCGGGGCCCACATGATGGTGATGTGGTCCGCGTAGCCTTCGCCCCCGGTGACGTGAGTCGTACCGGGCGGTGTTGTATCGGGAACCCTCCCCGAGATGGCCGCGGAAGGGGCGCTTATGTTCGCCTGTGGTGAGGCATCCACGCAGCAGACGCGGTACCAGAAATCTTTCTCTCCGTACATGGGAATGATAGCAGGATCGGTGTCGGTCCAGCTGATCGTCATCACCGCCGGATCGGTCGGGTTGGCGGTCAGGCTATGCACGAAGTAGGTTGGCAAGCCCTCGATGTCGTCCAGTGCCTCCAGGGTGTCCGCGCGGTAGATCATGTAGGTCTGGGTCGCATCAAGCTCCCTGTGTCCTTCGATGTCCTGCGTAACCTTCCTCCAGGAAATGACAAGGCCCGGTGATGCTGGATCGACCAACGGATCGACCGCGAGTTGGGCCGGCGCCTTGGGAGGGGTCAGATCGACAGGAGTAACCGACTGCTCCGGGCTCCACGAGCCGACGCGATCCAGGATATCGCAGGAGGCGACCTGATAGTAGTAGGTCACCCCGTTCTCCGGCCCATCGATCGCCACCCCTGCAACATCGTGCGTCGTCGGATGGCCGCATGTAGGAGAATCTTCGTCGTCGTCGAAGCGCTGGTAGTCGACAAATCCAGGGCGAGGCGGAACGATATCCTCCCCTTCGAGGTCCTGTGCGATATCGAAGAAGATAGGCTGCGCGTTTATGACCTGATAGGGACCAAAGGGATGGGTCGCCCGCCTTACTGTGTAGCTGTAAGCCTCAGGGTTTCGCTCCCACAGGGAGAGGACTGTGTGGTCCCCTGCGATCGCGGTGAGATCCTCCGGTGGGTCCGGGAGGATGAAGTGCCCGGCTTGTACCCCCACCTCCGGACCGAGGATCACTTCCCCCCCTCCTCGAAGCACTCCCCGCAACTGGTAGACGTACCTCGTATCGGTGACGACCTTGTCGTCGATGAACGCCAATCCCCGAGCGAGCCGAAGCTTCAGATTGACCGTTGCCAGGAGGTCAAAGATCGCCCCTTCCTCCTCTGTAAGCCCGCGCTGAAGAACTGTGCAGGGATCCGCGGCAGCCGCTATGAGATCTGATCTCAACCTGGGGAAGAGCTCAAGGGTCCTAAGATCAACGGCTTCCCCTTTTGCTAGAGGCCCCACCTCTTTTTCGCTACTTGCTTCCCTTGGCAGGAGGGAGAGAAATGCCCCCTTCAGTATGTTCCACTCGGTGGACCCTTCAGGAATGATGGCTTTTAGCTCTTCGCAGGTCCTCACCGTAGAGATCAACGCCTTGCCGTTCAGGGGGAAGAGGGGATACGTCCGCTCCGCTGCTTCCTTTCGATACAGGTTGTATCCGACAACGTCTTTTGCCGGGCTCCAGTAAAGGACGATGTACGTCCTTCCAAACCGGTCGATTTCCGAAGATGTCGCGTGCAGTTGTTGCTTCTCAAAGGCTGACCCCTCGATCGCCAATGAAGAAATCAATAACCCCATTAGTAGGAGCGAGAAGAACACTCTTGCCGCAAAACGACCCATTTGAACACACCTCTTTATCCCCATCTTTTTCAAGGCATTCACTTTAGTCAACTCCTGACCAGGATCGCTAGTAAATATAGAATCCATCGCTATCAAACCCCGCTGTTACATCGACCGAGGCGCAGATCACCCACAACACACAGCCCTCAAGGCCGAAGCTCCCCTCGAAGTAGAAGGGCGGCCCATAGAGATCTAGATCGGCCCAGGCCGATGCCGAGACGAGTCCTCCTAGGATCTCCCCGTGCACGTAAAGCCCACCGCTTCCGGCGATGGTGAGGATCGGCGCATCCGGTGTGGGGAGGAAGGCACCCATAACCAGATAGACCTTGAACCCCCCTCCAAAGACGTAAACCTGTATACTATCAGATAGCTGACCGTAGCCGTATATGCCAGTCAGTTTCGCTTCCTCGGGGATGACGCGATCTATGCCGAAGTGCTCGTCCGCCGAAGAAAGGACCCAGACCTTATCTTTTTCCACGTTATGTCCGATAAAGAGGCCACCCTCCAGGCCCAACCCTCCGATCCAGCTACAAAGCTCGATACTGATCTTGCCCTGGACATACTGTTCCTGGGGGTCGACATACCAGGTGAGCTGCCCCTCTCCTTCGAGCCCCCCTACTACCGAGTTACAATCGATGCGCCCGATCACCTGGCCTTCCGCAGATGCCCGGGGGTAATCGACAGCGAGGAACACCGAGCCAGAAACATCCACGGCGCTCCCGGCAACCGCCAAGAGCATGTCCCCTCCAGCATAGAAGGTCGCGGAGTTGGGGGTAACGGATATGTTCACCTCGATGATGTAGCCGGCCTTGGGAGCTAGAATCCCAAAGCCTGTGCTTGCAGAGTTTTCCATGTATCCACCGATGACGATCCGCTTTAGAAGCGGGCCTTCAATCCGAATGCACCCGGTAATCTCCCCCATGCTCGTAAGCCGTGCGTACAACCCGAAGTCGACGTCGTGCACAGCGCTTGACCTTAAGCAGATGTCGATGACAGGCTCTGCGGTGATCGGATCCGGGTGGATATCGATTATCGCGTCCAGGCCATCGGAGTGAAGGAACGATAGCTCGGTAGAACCCGTTCCAATAAACCCCTGTTGGCTTTCCTCGTTATAGTCCATCGTCGCGTCCGGAAAATCGACGAACGCGAGCTGACGGCCCAAAGCATCATCTATCTGCCCGGTTAGATGCAGATTGGTCGGATCGCAGGCTGCCTCCCCCTCTTTGGGGACGCTGACATATCGGTCATAGTAGGGATCCGCGGTTTTGGGATACCGGG
>JAYEFP010000017.1:0-3531 GCA_034715975.1 Candidatus Bipolaricaulota bacterium
ATGCTGAGTGAACAAGCACAAGGCCGCTCTTGCGGCCCTGTGCTTCTGGCTGTTGAAGGAGGTAAGGAGGTATTTATCCCTTTTTCGTATTTACATACACAGATGGCGGCGGGAAGTTTCACCGTGCAGTAATCGGTAATGGGTGATGAGAAAGGCAGAAGAAGTTCTGCGCAAAGGCATGAAACAGTGACGGGTGAAGACAGAGAAGCAAGAGCATTCTCGCACAGAGGCGCAGAGAACAGCGGGGGGACTGGCTCGTTTTCTCCACCGCAGATGCCAAGAGAAAAGGTGCCTGTCCCCATTCTGCGTCGTCGGCACAGACAGGCAGGCGCACGCAGGCAGACCTTGAGCGAGTGATAGCGAACGGGCGTGGAAAAATGCTTGCGCCTCATGTAAAGATGTAGAGAGCGCCAAGAAAGGCAACTGGGAAACGCAAAGGAGGGAAATGATCCCGTACGTGCTTCGTCGATTGCTGAGCCTTATCGTTTCGTGCTTCTTGATCTCTGTCCTCGTCTTTCTTGCCATGCACGTTATCCCCGGCGATCCGGCACAGATCATGCTTGGGACAGAGGCGGATCCGGCGACGCTCTCTGCATTGCGTACTCAACTTGGGCTTGATCGACCCCTCTACGTGCAATACGGGACCTGGGCGTGGGGTATTCTTACTGGCCGGCTTGGTCAATCGTTACGCTATCACGTGCCGATCTCCGGTCTGATCGCCTCGCGGTTGGCAGTGACGGTGCCGCTTGCAGTTTTGGCGATGCTCATCGCTGTAGTGATCGGTCTCCCCGCAGGGCTCTACGCAGCGACACACCGCAGCGGTCCAGGCGATTACGGCGTAATCGCTGTTTCCCAGATAGGCCTCTCGATTCCTTCCTTCTGGTTGGGAATCTTGCTCATGATCGTCTTCTCCATAACGCTGCGATGGCTGCCGGCGGGGGGATTTGTTCCTTGGAACGAGAGCATCGCCGGAGCACTCCGGTCACTGCTCCTTCCCGCGGCTGCCCTGGGGCTGATCCGGGGAGCGGTAGTCGCTCGTCTCAGTCGGTCATCCCTCCTCGACGTGCTCGGACGAGATTTCGTTCGTACCGCTCGCGGCAAGGGCGTATCCGAGAGGGGAGTGATCTGGAAACACACTCTGCGCAATGCCCTCATTCCGATTATCACCGTGATCGGGATGCAGTTTACCGCGCTACTTGCGGGGGCAATCATCATCGAGAACGTCTTCTACCTCCCAGGCTTGGGGAGGCTGGCCTTTCAGGCGATTGGGCAGCGTGACCTCCCCGTTGTGCAGGACATCGTCGTGTTGGTGGCGATCCTCGTTGTGGGGATGAATCTGATCGTAGATCTTGCCTACGCCATGCTTGATCCGCGCATCAGGCTAGAATGATGATGAAACACGAACACACTTTTGCCAAACGCGTGCAGCGAAATGCAAGTTTCAAAGTTGGCAGCGCGATTGTTGTCTTCGTCCTTCTGGTGACCATCATCGGCATCTTCTACACACCCTACGACCCCATCAAGATGCATATTGCAGACAGGCTCGCGTCTCCCACGTGGCAGCACCCTCTGGGAACGGATTCCTACGGTCGCGACGTTATGAGCCGGATCATGCAGGGAGCGCGAAACTCGATCATCGTCGGGCTAGTTACGGTAAGCGGAGGGATGGCGCTTGGGATCCTGTGTGGCCTGATCGCGGGTCTGACAGGGGGAATGATGGACGAGGCAACAATGCGGGTGATGGATGTTCTATATGCATTCCCCGCCGTACTGAGCGCCATCCTCTTCTCCTCGGTGTTCGGTCCCAGCCTGACGAATTGCATGATTGCTATTGGAATCTATAACATACCGATCTTCGCTCGCCTCACGCGGGGATCGGTCCTTTCAGCACGCGAGGAAGACTACGTCGCCGCGGCTGTGGCCATTGGTCGCAGCCGCGCGGCCGTGGCCTGGCACCATGTGCTGCCAAACATCCTCTCGCCGCTCGTTGTACAGGGTACGATCCAGTTTGCCGGCGCGATTCTTGCCGAAGCCGGCTTGAGCTACCTCGGACTCGGCACACAGCCACCATTTGCAAGCTGGGGCGGGATGCTCCGTGATGCACAGACGTTCATGGGGCTCGATCCGCTCCTTGCCGTCTTTCCCGGGATTGCCATCGGAATCACCGTCCTCGGCCTAAACCTATTGGGGGACGGATTGCGTGATCTGCTCGATCCGAGCTTCATCAGATCCTACTGATCCCTTGCCCGAGTCGTACATGAGCAGTACCATGCGCGGCGAGGGATGTATGGTTGGATGAAGAAAGAACGGTGCTTCTTTCTAAGGAGGGGTCTTTGAACAAGAAACTCTGCATATTGCTCGCCATCGTTGTGATTGGTCTGATGGGAATGAATGCTTTCGCCCAGACGAGTGGAGGGACGCTCACCGTTGCGTTGATGGCCGAACCGGACGGGTTGAACATGATCCTCACCCCGGCGGCAGCGAGCTTTCAGATAGTGATGTACAACATCAACGAGCCGCTGCTGCGCTACACCGCTGATCGGGTAATCGAGCCATTGTTGGCAACGAGTTACGAGGTAACGGAAACGGGTGAAGAGACGTACTACACGTTTCACCTACGCGGTGGGGTCCGGTTTCACAACGGGGCATCGTTCACCGCCAGTGATGTCAAGTACACGTTTGACACGCTCCTTGATCCAAAGACTGCATCACCCAATGCGTCCCTCTTTTCATTTGTGAAGGAGGTCGACGTCATCGATCCCTTGACCGTACGCTTCGTCACAGAGGGTACGGGAGCGCCGCTAATTGGATACCTCGCGTCTGCCAAAGGGACGGGAATCATCCCCGATGGATCGGAGATGGACGCCCTGCGCACGCATCCAATCGGCACCGGCCCGTTCAAATTCTTAGAGTGGGTCCCCGGCGATCACATCACGCTCGTGAAGAACAGCGACTATTGGCAGACAGATGTCCCATTTCTGGACAAGGTGATCTGCAGATTCATTTCCGATCAGGCGGCATCGCTCGCCGCCCTGCGCGCGGGGAACATCGATCTTGTCGATCGCATGGTCGGGCAGAATGCGCTGCAGATCGAAAACGACCCTGCGTTCAAGGTAATCTCCGGCCCGCAGAACCTGGTACAGATACTGGCGATGAACGACTCGCGCCCCCCGTTTGATAACATCCTTGTCCGCCGCGCGATATGCTACGCGATCAACCGCGACGAGATCATCGTGGCGACCGACCTCAAGCAAGAGTGGGGGAGCCCAGTTGGCTCACACATGACACCACTCAGCCCTTACTACGTCGATCTCGTCGGCAGGTACCCTTACGACCCGGACAAAGCGCGTGCTCTCCTTGCGCAGGCGGGCTACCCGGACGGATTTTCTACCACAATCTACCTCCCGCAGCCCTACGAGTTCCACATCCGCACCGGACAGATCATCGCCGACGAGCTAAGGCAAGTGGGGATCAACTGTAAGCTGGAGATCCTTGAGTGGGGGCAGTGGCTCGACCGCGTTTACAAGCAAT
>JAYEFP010000018.1:0-3483 GCA_034715975.1 Candidatus Bipolaricaulota bacterium
AACCGGACCGAAGCACGACGAAGTGATAAGACCGATGACAACAATAAGCAACAAAAGCAGAATCCTCTTCATTCTTCCTCCCTATTTCGTACTATTGTAGACACACATCCCGCGACGAGCAAGGCCCTACCATGTTTTCTCAGCCTAGTCCATCCCATCCAAAGAGATCGAGGTCGATTCGTCCGCCCTCACCAAACTTGATCCCTTCTTCTTGAAGCAGAGCTATCTGCTCCTTTCCCATACGCGCTTCCCCTTTGGCATTCACGACCCTCTGCCACGGGACAGACTCATCGGCGAAGTGATGTCTCAGTGCGGCTAAGGCCCATCCCACTTGTCGGGCACTGTTAGGTCTGTCAAGGATGCAGGCAATCTGTCCATAGGTTGCCACCATACCCGAAGGAACTTGACGCACGATATCGTAGATGTCCGCATACAGTCCGGCTTTCACATCGCCCCCATTGCGAAATTGGCACAATAGGAGTAGAGTACTACTGGAGGAGCATATGTACAACATTGAACGTGTTCGCAACGATTTTCCCGCTCTCCACAAGATGGTCTTCTTCGGGTCGGCCAGTGTGGGGCCGCTTCCACGCGTGGCGATGGTGGCAATGCAGCGCTATTCCAAGGAACTGCGCGTCGACTTCGCCTCAGCTGCATGGGAGGCAGACCCTGTCGCTGAAGTTCGATCTCTGGCCGCACAACTGATCAACAGTTCCCCCGAGGAGATTGTCGCTACGACGAGCACCTCCGCCGGGATCAATCTCCTCGCCGGAGCCATACACTGGAAGCGACACGACAACATCGTCATTAACGACCTCGAGTATCCGGCAAACGTCTTTCCGTGGCTTCACCAGGCGCACAAGCATGCCTTGGAAGTGCGCGTTGTCCACGCGCACGGCGGGGTGCTGCCCCTTTCCGAGATGACTGCGGCGATCGACCGCAAGACGCGCGTCCTTGCAGTCAGTCATGTCGAGTTTGGCACCGGCTTTCGCAACGACATCCCTGCCCTCGCCAAGGCTGTCCACAAGACTGGCGGACTAATCTGCGTCGATGCCAGCCAGTCGCTTGGGGTGCTCCCCGTTGATGTGCAGGAGATGGGCATAGATGTGCTAGCGACAGGGGGATACAAGTGGTTGTGCGGTCCGGTAGGATCAGGATTCACCTACATTCGCAAGGATCTCGCCAAAGGCCTTACTCCCGCAACGATCGACTATGCGGACATCACGGCTGATGCGCACGAAGCCGTGTGGAATGCTCTCGTATCCGGCAAGGAGTACGCGATGCCTGAGGTACCCTTGCAAAGAGACGCACAGCGCTTCCAGCTTGAGGGTTTGTCACCAATCGCAATCAAGGGCCTTGCCTCCTCACTTTCATACATATTGGATCTTGGCAGCGAGTCAATTGAGGAGAGGATAACAGAGCTAGTGGACTATCTGATCAAACGGTTGAGAGCGGCCAAGATCGGTATCCTTTCTCCTACAGCACCCGAGAAGCGCGCGGGGATAGTCACGGTCAGCATTCCATATAACCTGTCGAAGCCCAAAGATACGCATCGCCTGGAACAAAAGCTACAGGATGCGCGGATTATCGCTCACCCTCGTGGGGGAGGGCTGCGCCTGGCAGTCCATTTCTTCAACACGGAAGAAGAGATCGACCTTGTAGTCGATTTTATCACCAGCCTGTAGGCAACATCAGCGTGTGAGCCAGGCACGCCGATCGGGGACTTCCTTGCCGCCCTGTTGACAGACTGGGCAGTAGTAGGTGCGTGTGTTCGCATAGCGGATCTCGGCGATCTTCGCCCCACAGACCGGGCAGGGTTCTCCAGTGCGCCTGTAAACCTTTAGGAAATCACGAATGTCATCGGTGAACAGGCTCTTACCAATGCGTTTGCGAATCTCTCCCATCGCCTTGCTCAGGACATGGCCTATGGCCTCATGCAGTCGCTCAAGATCATCATCCGACAGCGTGCTCACATAGCGCACTGGAGAGATACCAGCAGCAAACAGAATCTCATCTGCGTATGCGCTCCCGATTCCAGCGATCGCCCGCTGATCGGTAAGGAGCTTCTTCACGTGGCACCTACGCCCACGCGCCATCTCCGCGAGCACTTGCACGGTAAATGCACGGGAGAGCGGTTCCACCCCAGCATTCGCGATCCCGCTGACTTTCGACGGATCGGTCACAATATATACCTTGACGAGCTTGATCGTTCCATTTTCAATTAGGCGAAGATCTTCCCCGTCGGCAAATGTGACCTGCAGCCCAGTTGCTTTGGTGATCTTCGTCTTGCTCTTGCACAGGACAAACCGGCCGCCAAGCATGAGGTGGGCAACGATGTGGAGTTTCGGTTCCAAGGTAAGAATGAGATACTTGCCACGGCGAGCAACGACTGAAAATGCCCTGCCATTGACAGCATCGAGCAACGGAGCTGTCGTCTTCAGGATTCCAGGACGCAGCGCGCGTGCGCTCACGATTTCGCGCCCCAAGATCCGTCCCTCTAACGCCTCCTTCAACGTCTCAAGATCCGGCAATTCAGGCATCTTTCCCCTTCCTAAAAACAGGTTCTACTGCCTCATTATCTCAACAGGCAAGGAAATCGGCAACCCGTTCGGGACAAGTGTTGTTGGTAACGGTTCTCTATCGTGGTGATGGATGGCCTTGCTGATCAAACACGCAACAAGTATTCTAGTGATGCTCCTGTTAAGATACGTGCGTGCTAATGCACTTAGGCGCAAGAGGCAAAGAGTACAAGTGTGAGGAGGGGCAAGTGAAGACTACTTTGATGGTTATCTTACTCATCGGTGGTGCGTTTGCCATATCGTTGTGTGGAATGGCGCGCGAAGTGGTGCTAAATGAAGTCGCCTGGGCCGGTAACGCCAGCGACCCAACGGCGGAATGGATAGAACTATACAACACGACCGATCACATCATAGATCTCTCCGGATGGCGCCTGGTCTCATCAGACGGTGCACCAAACATCACCCTAGCAAAAACGATAGCTTCCCGGGGGTACCTCGTTCTTTACAGATTGCGTGCAAAGGGAGAAGACATTGCAGGGAGGATCTACTATGCGGGTGCTCTGCGCGATGGAGGCGAGAGCCTCCGCCTGATCAATTCCGCAGGTAGCGAGGTTGACAGTGCCAATCGTCAAGGGGGCCCGTGGCCAGCAGGCAAAGCGGGTGACGTTCCCTACACGATGGAGCGCATCGACTCACAAGGATCAGACACCCCGGACAACTGGGCAAACACGCGCAACATAAGCGATAACGGCCTATTCTTCGGCACGCCCGGAGAGAGGAACTCCGTCTCATACACACCTCCGCAGGCAACGTTCTCCTTCAACCCCGATCCGGCACATCCAGACGAGCCGGTTCTATTTACGGCCAACGCTTCTCTCGACGTCAGTAGCAAGATCGGTTCCTACGCGTGGGACTTCGGAGACGAAGCAGTCGGGCGCGGCCAGACGTTCAGCCACACCTATGT
>JAYEFP010000019.1:0-3439 GCA_034715975.1 Candidatus Bipolaricaulota bacterium
AGCTGTGAAGAGATTGTTGTCTACAACAAATCAGTGGAACTCGCTTCAGGCTCGGGAGTCGCGCCTCGCCTGGATGCTAATCTCCCCGACGGCTCTGATCGTCTTTGGATTAGTCCTCTTCCCCGCTATTTTCAGTGTCTGGATCAGCTTTCACGACGTTACCTTGCGAAACCTGAACGATGTCTTCCATGCGCCGTTCGTCGGTTGGGATAACTATCGCTATGTAGTCAACGATTTTGCGTTCAAGTATCAGAACCTACGTGTATGGGGAGCGGCGGTCACCAGTATTGTATATTCATTCGTCTCAACATTTGTCACCGTGCTTCTTGGTCTGATAGCCGCGTTGTTACTCAACCGACCGTTCCGTGGCAGGGGAACGGTGCGCGCCATCTTTCTATTCCCCTATATTGCGCCGATTGTCAGCGTGGCGTTCGTCTGGCGCTGGATCCTCGATCCGCGCCAGTCTGGTGTGCTGAACGATCTATTGATGCGGTTGGGTATGATCGATGCCCCGAGAGCGTATCTCGCCACGCGCGGTCTCGCTTTGGTATTGGTGATCATATTTACTGCGTGGCGCTATTTTCCGTTTGCCATGTTGATGATATTGGCTCGGCTGCAGGCGATCGATAAGACCATGTACGAGGCGGCCAGCGTGGATGGTGCCAATGCTTGGGATAAGTTTCGAAGTATCACCATGCCTGAGTTGAGGTATGTTCTGGGTGCTGTCTTTCTCCTTCGATTGATCTGGACTTTCAATAAGTTCGATGATATATTCCTGCTGACCGGGGGAGGCTTTGGCACCAACGTCCTACCGGTACTTACCTATCAATTCAGTTTCAGAGCATTCAACTTCGGCAAAGGAGCGGCCAACGCCATGATCCTGTTGGTCATCCTGGGGACCTTCATGCTGGTATATGCGCGTACTGTGATGCGAGAGAAAGGGTAAAGGAGTTAACCATGACACACGATCACTCCCCAAGATCTTCGAAGAACGAACGCTTGAATTTGATCGATCGCCTGGCGCGCTCGATTACTTGGCCCCGTTTTGTCTTCGCACTGATCTTAACCTTCTTTCTTACCAGCATCCTGTTTCCTTTCTATTGGATGGTTAGCTCGTCGTTCAAGACTTACGCGGAGATTGGCAGCCGCGAGGCCGTCTATGCGCCCAGTGCTCTGCGCTGGGATGCCTACAAAGAGCTGTTCGATCCAAGTAATCCTCACTTCTGGAACTTCGGTGCCAATATCGTCAACAGCATCAAGGTCGCGATCCCGACCGCAATTGTTGCAGTTATTCTGTCAACACTAGGGGCCTACGCGATTGCAAGGCTGCGTTTCCGGGGGAAGAACGTGCTGCTCAACGGTATTCTCCTCGTCTATCTCTTCCCTGGGGTCTTACTGATCATCCCGCTCTTTGCGATGATCGCCCAGATCGGTGCGCGGTTCGGGTTCGGTGTTCAGGATAATCTCCCAATACTGATCGTTACGTACTTAGCACAGACCTTGCCCGTGGCGCTGTACATGCTGGCGAACTACTTTCGTACAATCCCCGCCGAGATTGAGCAGGCCGGCCTGATCGACGGGTGCAGCCGGTCGGGCGTCATTTGGCGGATCACGTTACCCTTATCGGTCCCCGCGTTGGTCTCCGTTTCCATATATACATTCATGATCGCTTGGAACGAGTTCTTGTACGCCCTCGTGTTCCTGAATAGCCGCGAGATGTTCACCATGCCGATCAAGATTAGCATGATCTTCAATGATCCCACCCCCCGTCCACACGTTGTCATGGCCGCTTCGACCGTGATGACGATACCGGTTGTGATCCTCTTTCTCGCTCTGGAACGGTTTCTGACGGAAGGGCTCACCGCGGGTGGCGTGAAGGGCTGAGGAATTACACCAGGCGGAAACAACGCACGTAAGTACATACAAGGAATAATTATGGCCACTATTGGGCTTTGCCATTACAAGGTTGGTGGAACAGACGGCGTCTCTCTGGAGATGAACAAGTGGAGGATGGCCCTTCAGAGGATGGGACATACTGTCCACCTGTGTGGGGGTGACTTGGGTACAGGCGACGGGTATCTGATTAAGGAGCTCTATCATCACCGTAAGGATGTGGAGCGGATGACCGGAAACGCCTTCCGCGAGCTTCGCGATTACGAGAATGGTGCTTTGCTGGAAAGAGATATTCTCGCTCTGGCTCAACGAATCGAAGAGAGATTGATGGAGTTCATCGAGGAGTTCTCGATCGATTTTCTCATTCCAAACAACATCTGGTCGATCGGGGCGAACGTTTCCGCCGCGGTTGCATTTACCCGTGTTGTACAGAAGATGCGTATTCCGGCGATCGGTCACCACCACGACTTTCACTGGGAGAGCTGTCGCGAGATGCAGCCCACGTGTTCGGAGGCGAAGCAAATCATCGATGAGTATCTCCCTCCGAGGGATCCGTTGATCAGTCACGTAGTGATAAACAGCTTTGCTCAAGGAGAGCTGAGGGCGCGGCGCGGCGTCCAATCTACGATTGTCCCCAACGTGTTCGACTTTTCCGGTCCTGATTGGCAAGTCGATGATTACAACTGCGACTTCCGATCCGAGATCGGGGTGGGAGAAAACGACATTGTTGTTCTTCAAGCCACGCGGATTGTTCCGCGCAAAGGGATCGAACTGGCGATCGACCTGGTGGAGAAGCTTGGTCAGCCCATGTACCGTGATCGGATTGCGCAGAAGGGGTTGTACGACGGGCGGAGGTTCGGAAAAGAGGATCGGATCGTTCTTGTCCTTGCGGGGTACTCCGAGGGCCCCAAGAAGGACTATCTGAACCGCCTACAGGAGAAAGCAACGCGAGCGGGAGTGGAGCTTCTAGTCATCTCTGACCGGGTCAGATCCGAGCGAGAGCTTGAAGACGCGAGCAAGATATATTCCCTGTGGGACTGTTATGTCTTTGCCGATCTCGTCACCTATCCCTCCCTTTACGAGGGGTGGGGTAATCAATTCCTGGAAGCGATTCGTGCCAGACTTCCCGTTGTTCTTTTCGAATACCCGGTATTCCGGTCCGATATCAAGCAGAGGGGTTTCGACACTATCTCTTTGGGTGGTGAGGTGAGAGGCAGAGATGACTTGGGTTTGGTGTCTGTCGATGAAGAGACCATACGTAGTGCGGCAGAACAGGCAATCATTGCCCTTACGGATCGTTCTGCGCGAGAGGAGATGGCAGAGCACAACCTCAGGTTGGGTAAGCAGTTCTACAGCTTGGAGAGCTTAGAGAAGAGTCTACAGAGCATCCTTTTCGGTCTTTCTACAAGCGAGACACGACGACAGAGTGGAGGAATTCATGACAACAAGTGAAACGGATATTGTAGTTGGAGTTTCAACCAGGAACTGTTCCGACACGATTGCCGGTGTGCTGGAGGAAGTTGACAAAGGTTTGGCGCAGTTTTTC
>JAYEFP010000020.1:0-3437 GCA_034715975.1 Candidatus Bipolaricaulota bacterium
TCATGTGCGGTCAGTAAACGACGCTGGTCTGTTGACATGCTACCTCCAAGATTCCTTATCGATTGATTCTCCACCATGATCCACGAAGACAATCCATTGTACGACGAACGCTCGTTCGCGCACAGGCAATAAGAATCCTACTACACACTACCGCCAAAGGCGGGGACCCAACACTACGCAAGATGCTTGTTCTGGCTCTTCGTCGTTTCGAGTGGGTAAGTAAGGACAAAGTGTCAAGCGCCAAGGCTCTTACAGAACCGGCTGTTTCACCACGAAGGACCTGTCTGCGTCCGAAGGACAGGCAGGCACGAAGAGCACTTGGGGGGTGCAGTAGCTGGTTCTGTTTACTACACCCCCCGAGGAGTCAAAGAACAAAGCGCTTGATGCCATTCTTAAGCCTGGGGAGGGTGTAGTAGCTGGCCCTGTTTACTACACCCCTTGCGGTGACATTAAAGTTCATCAGGAGCCCGCTCTTTACCCCCTGCTAACCGCATGTAGGTCGACAACGGTGCCTCGCTCCGTGGAATACTTCCACCGGTTGCGGGTGCTGTAGCTTGAACCTAATGCCATTCTTCGTGCCTGCCTGTCCTTCGGACGCAGACAGGTCCTTCGTGCCTGCCTGTCCTTCGGACGCAGACAGGCTCTTCGTGGTGCATTCTTGTCGGTATCCATCTGACCTCAACTCGAAGTTACCCACTCGAAACGACGAGGAACCAATTTAATGTTCGATCAGAATGTACGAGCCTTTTGTAGCGTCTCTTGTCTGTCACGTTGAGATCCGGCACAAGTCGCAAATCTTTTCAAGAAGCGCGTTTGTCTATTTTGTTTTTTCGCTCCCCTTGGCGTCCTGTCTGTCTTTCGTAGCAAACGGACCGTTCCGTAAGGCAAGAGATTCTTATCCTTCGTGCTCTTCGTGCCTGCCTGTCCTTCGGACGCAGACAGGTCCTTCGTGGTGAAAGAGTCGGCTCTGTAGGAGCCTTGACCAGGAATTAGCTCCGCTCTATACTGCCACCGGGTGAATAGCCAATGCAAGAACACTATTTGAACAATGATCAATCGGTAATGAACGTCCGTCTATCCGCGGAGCTTCCTCCCGAGCCACAGTTTGATCCATCGTTCCGGCGTGCTCCAGACCGTGGTTACAACCTATCGCGCGCGGAGACGATAGTCGCGGTGAAGAACGCTCTGCGGTATGTCCCGCCTGAATTGCACGCAGCACTTGCTCCCGAGTTTCTGCAGGAGCTGAAGACGCGCGGGCGGATCTATGGGTATCGTTATCGACCGCAGGGTCGAATTCATGCCAAGCCGGTGAATGAATACGAAGGAAGGACTCTGGCTGGACGGGCGCTGCAGGTGATGATCGACAACAATCTCGACTTTGCCGTTGCCCTCTACCCCTACGAGCTCGTCACCTACGGCGAGAGCGGCCAGGTGTTTCAGAATTGGATGCAGTACCGCTTGGTGAAGAAGTACCTTGAAGTAATGACCGATCATCAGACCCTGGTCATCCAGTCGGGGCATCCGCTGGGGCTCTTCCCGTCCGAATCGGATCAGCCGCGGGTGATCAACACCAACACGCTGATGGTCGGGATGTTCGACGACGACGAGGGCTTCCGCAAGGCGGCGGCGATGGGAGTGGCCAATTACGGGCAGATGACTGCCGGGGGATGGATGTACATCGGCCCGCAGGGGATAGTGCATGGAACGACGATCACTTTGTTAAGTGCTGGCCGGCTGTTCCTTGGAGTGTCTCCTAGCGATGACTTGCACGGCAAGACGTTCGTTACCTCTGGCCTGGGCGGGATGAGCGGAGCACAGGCCAAGGCGGTCGAGATCGCTGGTGGAGTGGGGGTCATCGCCGAGGTCGATCTGTCGCGAATAGTACAGCGCCAGGAGCAAGGATGGCTCTCCAAGTGGTCGGATGATTTAGCGCAAGTGGCTGCGTGGATGAGGGAGAGTGTGGATCGCGGCGAGGCAGTGTCGATTGGCTATCACGGGAACATCGTCGATCTGTGGGAATACATCGTGGAAAACGACATCTCGATCGACCTCGCCTCGGATCAGACATCATGCCACGCCGTGTACGATGGAGGCTACACTCCTCAAGGGACGTCCTTTGAAGAGGGGCGGCAGCTTCTAAAGAGCGATCGAGAGGAGCTTAAGCATCGGATCGACGCATCCCTGCGCCGTCAGTTCGCCCTGATCAAGACGATGACTGAACGGGGCATGTATTTCTGGGACTACGGGAACTCGTTCATGAAGGCGGTGTTCGACGCCGGGGCGACGGAGATCGCTAGCAATGGGCGCGACACGAGCGACGGGTTCATCTTCCCTTCCTACGTGGAGGATATCATGGGGCCGCTCAACTTTGACTATGGGTACGGCCCGTTTCGTTGGGTCTGCTTGTCCGGGGTGCACGACGACCTGCTGGCGACCGATCGCGCGGCGATGGAGTGCATTGATCCGACCAGGCGATCGCAGGACAGGGACAACTACGAGTGGATCAAGAACGCTGATCGTCATCAATTGGTTGTCGGCTCACAGGCCCGTATCCTGTATGCCGATGCCAGCCTGCGGGTGAAGATCGGACATCGATTCAACGAGTTGGTACGCGACGGCGTGATTGGGCCGGTGATAATTGGGCGCGATCATCACGATACCGGATCGGCCGACTCGCCATTCCGGGAGACAGCGGACATCAAGGACGGATCAAGGATCATGGCCGACATGAGCGCGCACAATTTCGCTGGCAACGCTGCTCGTGGGATGAGCCTCGTGGTGATGAGCAACGGTGGCGGGGTCGGTATCGGGAAGGCGCTCCATGCCGGGTTTGGCCTCGTGCTTGACGGCAGCGAACGCGTCGATGCGATCATAGAAAACGCTCTTACTTGGGATGTGATAGGCGGAGTCGCTCGGCGTGCCTGGGCGCGCAATAGAAATGCAGTCTCCACCGCTGCAGAGTGGAACGTGACACACGCGGAAGCTGGTCAGATCACGATTCCACACATGCCGGAGGATGGCTTGGTGGAGGACTTGGTCGATAGAGAGTTGAGGTAAGAGGCTAGGATAATCCACCACGAAGGGCACGAAGAGGAGAAACAGGGTTGCCTAGTAGGCGATCAAATGCCAGTTATTTCAGTTTTCGAAGCACCGAAGAGAAAGAATCAATCATGCCCTGGAAGCCCCAATGATGTGTTGCCCTTATGTTGTGAAATCCTTGGCTGTTAGCAGGCTGTTGCAGAAACCTCTTCTCCGCGCAAAACAGAAGCTTTCACCGCCGAGACCGCTCGGGGGGTGTAGTAAATTCCGCCGGCTACTACACCCCCCAAGCGCGCAGAGAGGGGCAGCAGGATTGAATGATTGAGCGAGTGAGTGATTGAGTGATTGAACCTCCCAATCTCCCGATCATTCAATCTTCCGATCTCTCAATTCCTCAG
>JAYEFP010000021.1:0-3415 GCA_034715975.1 Candidatus Bipolaricaulota bacterium
GCACAGGCAGGCGCAAAGGTCGCTGAGGAATTGAGAGATCGGAAGATTGAATGATCGGGAGATTGGGAGGTTCAATCACTCAATCACTCACTCGCTCAATCATTCAATCCTGCTGCCCCTCTCTGCGTGCTTGGGGGTGTAGTAGCCGGCGGAATTTACTACACTCCCCGAGCGGTCTCGGCGGTGAAAGCTTCTGTTGCATTAAGACTCGTGTTGAAGGACGATTCTCTCCACGTTCTGCACCCAGAAACTCCCTGCGGATACTGCGTCGTACTCGGCGTTGCTCACGGCTCCATCTTCGGGGAGTACGACGATGCGAAAGCCCATCTTCCACGCGGGGACTTCCAACCCATCGAACGCATAGGCAAGGATCATCGGGTAGTCAGGATCTTCTACACGCTCCCGTTCGATCGATAGCTCATAGCCGTCTGCGGCGATCACGCGAATAGATCGGTAGTCTGCTGCTGAGCCAATGATGTCAGTCAATCGCACCCCAATGTACGTCCCCTGATCGCGCCAGTTTTCAAACTGGTTCTGGTAGGTCCCTTCACGCTTCAGAACCGGCATTCGTTTCATCTTGGAGAGCGGCACGTTGCGACTCGTGCCGTCCAGACTGACAATCTCAACTGTCGGCTCATCGACGTGTAGTGCAATACGAACGATGAACGGAGCGACGACCGCCACGACCAAAGCAATGAACACCACAAGATACCAGCGTCTCAAGCCCGCCTCTACAGCCATGCATACCTCCTGGCAATGATAGTGCTTCCAATCAAAAGTAGAAAGAGCCCCACAACAATCCAATCCATCCTTCCCCAATGACTCTCCTGAGAGATGGTCCGCTTCGGATGAAGGCCAAAGCATCGTCCCTTCATGGATATGGCGATGCTGTCGACACGCGTCAACCCCGAGACGAGAACAGGAAGGAAGGTGTAGCGGATTGTGCGTCGCAAACTGGAAAAATTACGGATTGATGGAGAGACTCCGCGTACCTGCTGGGCTTCCCGCACCGTCTTTAGCTCCTGACGAAAGAACGGCACAAACCGCAGTGCAAGGACGAGGATGAATCCGTAGCGATAGGGGATACCCAGGCGAATCAGCGAGTGGGCGAATCGATCGGGGTCAGTCACCATCACAAAGAGCATGCTGGAAGAGAGGATAACGAGGAATCGAAGGGCCATCTGTGCGCCGAAGAGGAGCCCTTGATCGGTGATGGTCACGCCGATCGAGAAGAGCGTCTCTCCCGCGCGAATGGAGATAGCCTGGGCAACAAAGAGGAAGGCCGCGAAGATGAGGACGAAGCGGGTGCTCCAAAGGAAGGCGCGCAACCTCTCCCCCGATAGCGCAGCAAGGATGAATACGAGAGCGAGAGCCCCCAATTTTGCCATTATCCCGGGGGCTGCGAGGACCGCGGCAAGAAAACCGAGCAAGAGCAACAGGTTCGCCTCGGGGGAAGCGCGGTGGAGCCCCTTTTCTGCCATGGAGTAGACGACGCGTGGGATCATGTCTCCTCACCTTCCCAGTAGCCTGGGGTGAATGCGTCCTTCCCCATCGTCTGCAGCCGGGTGCTCACTGTCATCGGACCTCCGATAATCGGTTCCGGCCCCAGATAGAGAAGGCGATCGCACAGGGAATTGACGAGCGGGATGTCGTGCGAGACGAGTAGAGTCACCGCCCCCCTTGCGCGAGCAGCGAGGATCTTTGCGATGATCCAGGCAACGTTTGCACGATCCTGCCCGATGAATGGCTCGTCAAGAAGGAGAAGATTCGGATCACGAACGAGGGTCGTTGCCAGGGTCAAGCGGCGCTGTTCCCCCAGGCTAAGCGAGAGCGGCGCAGCGCTTTCCAGTCCCAACAAGTTTGCATCATCAAGGAAACTACGGAGCAACTCATCGCTGATTGTCCCCTCAATTGCAAACTCTCCACGCACAGTACGTTCGAAGATCTGTTGATGGGGATGCTGAAGGAGGTAGCCGAGTACGCTCTCTTTGGGGCGAATTACCTGTCCGCCGTTTGGCTTCTCCAGACCGGCGATGAGCCTAAGGAGCGTCGTCTTTCCGCCACCGTTTGGGCCGATGATCCCAAGGATCTCACCCGGCTCCACGGTGATAGAGAGACGGTCGAAAAGGGGCGTCCCATCATATCCAAAGGTGAGATCTTTTACCCATAGAGGTGCAGCCTCTCCGTATTTAGCTGAGGCCGGAAGAGCGAGATTCCAGTCTGTTCGCAGCCCGAGAGCAACGAGGTCTTCGTGTTGCCGGGTCGTGTGCCGAGTTACGATCGCGCCCTTATCCATTACCAACACCCGTGGAGAAAGAGGAAGGAGCGGGGCGAGGCGATGCTCGACCACTATCAGGGTGCGACTCTCTTGATCACGAAGCTCCCGCAGGAGATTGAAGACCGCCTGCGCCCCTTCCGGATCGAGATTAGCGGACGGCTCATCGAGGAGGATCGTTTTTGGGGCCATCGCCAGGATCGACGCGATCGCCAGGCGCTGTTTCTCCCCACCGGAGAGGGTCGTCGTCGTCCGCTTGGCTAAGTGGGAGATCCCGACGAAGGCCAGGCACTGGTCAACCCGCGTGGCTACCTCGCTGGGCGGAAGACAGAGATTCTCCGGGCCGAACGCGACTTCCTGCCACACGTTGAGGGTACAGATCTGCGCGTCCGGATCCTGCTGGATCAACCCAAGACGGGTTGCGATCCGTGCGGGGTCGGCTGTCCATACAGACTCCCCATCGACCGTGATCCCTCCTGAGACCTTGGCGGGGATCATCTCCGGGATGAAACCAGCCAGCGCCCTACACAGAGTCGACTTACCGCACCCCGACGGTCCGGTGAGGACGACAACTTCACCGCCATCAATTGTTTCAGTGAGGCGATCGATCGCTGGGTGCGACCGATCCGGATATTGAATGCAGAGCTCCTCAATCTCGATCATCAGTTCTCCAAATCCCATTTTGGACTAAATAATCGAATAATGGTCTCGTGTGGTTTCGAGTGGGTAGTGAGTTCCACTTTCGGTTCGCACAGGACAGATGCCAGAGAAAATTCACCACGAAGAGCACGAAGGACACGAAGAATGGAGCTCGATGAGCCGTCGAATGCGGCAATTAGCTGTGCAGTGTCACCAAGCTCAATAGCGGGATCAAGCGCTTCGTTCTCTGACTCCTTCGTGCTCTTCGTGTCCTTCGTGGTGAAACAGTTCTGTGCCCCTGTGAGATCCTTGGCGCTTGACCCTTTCTCTTCACTTATAGATTTGAAATGACAAAGAGCCTGAATGATCAAAAGATTTATCGATTGAGAAGTTAGATCACTCACTCGCTCACTCGCTAAATCACTAAATTCCATCTTTCTACCGCACGACAATTCGGCTCACCCTCCTCACCCAGTACGCCCCATCGTATCCCGCGGCGAT
>JAYEFP010000022.1:0-3399 GCA_034715975.1 Candidatus Bipolaricaulota bacterium
ATCTTTTCTCACGCCCGTTCGCTGTCGCTTTCTCAAGGCGCCAAGACCACTAAGAAAACATCCTTCTCTACTGTAGGACGCGATGGCGCCTTCGTAACCTTGCAGTTTGCCTGCAACGTTCCCGAGACATCCACAATCACACAACAAGCCCCGACTTTCGCTGCAAGCCGTCGGACACACGGCCCGATGCTACGCACACTGGTCAGAAACTCATCCCTCAAGTCTAGACTTTCTCTCATCCTTGGCGCTCTCCGCGTCTTTTCGAGAGACCGCTTCTATATCATCTTCCGCATCATTGGTCGCTTATTCTCCAAACAACAATGGTCGCCATTGTACTACCTGGACGCTGATTATCATAAGTAGTGAGCCTTTGGGCGCGTTTTCCAAAGGACAAACGCGGCAGTTTGCATTATCGAAGATGCTGATCTTCAATCAGCTCCTTTTGACTGCATCGAGGAGTAGAGTTCCATGAGCCTCGCCCCAACCTGCTCCAGAGAGTACTCCGCGGCCGTTGCGCGCGCGCCTTGAGAGAGCTTCTCTCGCAGTTTCGCGTCCGTGGCCGCCCGTTTGATCAGTTCGACAAACTCCTCTTTGCAGCACCCTTTCAGACAATTCTCTCCATCCTTCAGCCAGCCTCTGTATTCTGGGAGGTCCCGCACTACTAGCGGCAACCTGCGGGCAGCAGCCTCTAGAAGAACTATAGATCCGGTCTCTCCATGGGAGGGAAAGAAGAAGAGATCTCCCGCAGAGAGGCCTGCCTGCATATCGTCTACAAAACCGGGCATTAGCAGGTTGCGCGACCTCATCCTAATCTTCCGATCTGCTCGAGAATGGAACGCCAAGAACTTCCAACGCTGCCCATACCATACAAAATCGAACTGAGGAAGCATGTGGGCAGCTTCGATGAAATCGACGACCCCTTTGCGAGGGATGATGTTCCCCGAGCAGATAACCGTAAACCCTTTTAGGGAAAGCTTCTCCCTCTCTTGCTTTCGCTTCTCGGGGGAGAAGCTGAACTTCCTGCTATCGATGCAGTTATGGACAACCTCTATCGGCTTCGCTAGCCCCTTCGCTAGGAGCAGTTCCTTCGCTCGTTCCGAAGGCGTGAAGATAGAATCAGCACAGCGGTAGTAGTAATGAAGGTATCTCTCGTAGAGCGGTGCTATCTGGTTGGTTAGTATGAAACCGTCCTTCAGATCGTAGCTCCCGACGGAGTGAGCGTGGACAACGACGTGCTTGCCGGCACGCTTCGCCCTCTTGAGGTAGTAGAAGGATCGTGGTCCATAAGCGTGAAGGTGGAGGATGTCATAATCCCCCCTTACGGGATCGGTTACTACGTCTACTCCCTTTGATTCCAAAGCTGTCTTCTGCGCTTGGAAAGCACTCCAAACACCGGATTTTCTGACCATCGGTGCTTCGCCGAGCTCCAAGTAAAGACAGACTTTCATTCCCACATCTCCCTGTGCGTTCTATCGAGGCAGTCCCCTTTTCGGAGGTTCTTCAACTTTTTTAGAGCTAGAGTGAGCAACGCAATGCTAGCGACACCAGATGCTCTATCCGCAGTTGCAAGCCCCTGCAGGAAGTCACCAGAGAGGGACTTCTCTGCGGGAGCGCTGATCAGTCAAACCATAGGCGGGTCTCGTCATCGATTCTAGGCCTAGTAGAAACCATAAGCAACTGGGTCAAACGTCGCCAGGTTCTCCGGATTGAAGACAGATTCCGGAATGTCGCTCTCCGGTCGCTGCCTCTTGACAAACGTGATCGTCGTCGAGCTATTATCTAGGGCATTGGTCGCAAGCATCTTGCCAGCGAGGAGCTGCCCATCAAATTTTGTCAGCGAGAGGACGTCCATCGTCCGCTCCAGGTTTCCGGATTCATTGTAGTCCTCGCTCTTCAGCATGAGGAAGCTCTCCTTATCTACCCAAGCCTTAGCGCTTGGATAATCGGCATCCGCACCCGGCCTAGCAGTGAACGCAAGCATGTAGCACACCCTCTGCTCATCACCGATTGTCAGTATTTCTTCGCCGACGAGCTCCGCTGCGTATTTGTCGGCGTAGCTACGGTTTCCCATGTCCTTGTAGGAGAAAGTGCTTCCAGCGAAGCTCTGTTCCTGTTGATCGGCTACCAGTTCCTTCGCCATCCCCAACGCGGGCAGGTACAGCCACATGCGTGCGTCCTCGCCCACTGGCTTAACGGAGAGGAAGATTGTTCCAGCGACGTCCTCTGGCTGTTTGAAGTAGATGAGCGATTCCTCTGGTTCGCCCTCATTCTTCTTGCCCATGCCGGCAAACACGTTGGACGCGCTGGTCCCATCGGCGTAGACGTTGTCGAACTGTACGACCGAGATCAAGCTCCCCTCGGCGAGCGAGGCTGCCTCATCATCGACCTTCTGCAGGATCTCATCCCCGGTAAGACCAGCGGCCATCGCCCCAAGAGCACCGACTATAAGTATGCCAACGACAAGCGTTAAGCATACGCCCCATCTCGTTTCTCGTTTCATTTGGTGCCTCCTCAATATCTACTGATTGTTGTCTCATGTTTTGCACAGCAGTAAGTGCTTATGCGTCTACCTTCCATTACTTTCGCTCTCTCCCAGATCCGTTCTTGTTCTGCTTGTTACGCCTTCCCCATATTGCTCTGGTGAGGAAGCGCGGCTTCCATGTCACGAGGATCGCAGGGATGATCGTGAACGCGGATAGCGCACTGATTACCATCGTCATCGCGATCAGCAGCCCGAAGTTGTTTGTCCCTTTAAACGAAGAGAAGAGAAGGACAGCAAACCCGAGCGCCAAGGCGAGCGCGTTGTAGGCAATGCCCCGCCCTGTAGTCTGAATCGTCGTCTGCAGAGCGCTCTCCGCACTCTTGCCAGATTTCATCGCGCGCCGAAACCGCGAGATGAAGTGAATCGCATAGTCGATTCCTATCCCGATCGCGATCGAGGATACCATCAGCGTAGACATGTCAAGTGGGGTACCTGAGTAGGCCATCACGCCAAAGTTGATGACAACGGTGAACGCGATCGGGATGAGGCTGATTAATCCGGCAATCACCGAGCCAAAGAGCAAGGAAACGATCAGCCAAGATGCGAGGATCGAAGTGCCGAGGCTCGTGATCTGGCTCATGGCGATTCGCGAGTACATGCTCGATGAGACTTTTGTCGCGCCGACCATCTGTGCGTGTACCGTGCCGGTGAAGTGCGTATCGAGGTAGTTCTGCACCTCGCGCGCTAGTTTCACCTGCTGTGAGCTTCCATCAGATGGATAGAGTCCCATCACCTCGCCGGCAGAGAAGTCTCCCAGAGCCATGTTCCCCATGTCTCCTCCCTGAAAGGTGAATAAGAGGAGAAGCTGCGACACGAGCTTGCGGTCCTTTGGAATTACATAGTACACCGGATCGTCG
>JAYEFP010000023.1:0-12342 GCA_034715975.1 Candidatus Bipolaricaulota bacterium
GAAGCAGAACATCGGGGCGTTCTTTCAGTTCGGTATAAGTAGCGGACGCTGCCCCGCCACTAACCAGGTAGCCCAAGCTTGCCGGGTTGATGCAGTCGATGTCCTTCTCCGGGGCGATCTCGCGGCTGATCGTGGCAAGGGAGATCTCTTTCGGGAGTGGAAGTTCGACAAACAGCCCATGAACCTCGGGATCGTCGTTCAACCTATGGATCTCATCGATCAGTGCTTCCTGACTCGTGCTTGCAGGGAGCTTAACGCCCGCGTAACGGATCCCTAATTTCTCCGCTAGCTTCTCCTTAGTGCGGTAGTAGACCTTAGCCCCGGGGTTATCTCCCACCAGAATAGGAGCGATCGTCGGCGTAACCCCGTGTGCTTTAAGTTCGGCGACCTGCTCTTTTAGCTGTTCTTGAAACATGCGAGCAATTCCTTTCCCGTCCAGTATTGCCATGCTGCCCCCTTTGCTTTCTTAGTGTGATACGCAGCTCGCATTCTAGTTGAAAGATTTCCTTCGCGCAAGGCCTGCATGTGAATTTTCCTTATGCGCGGGTCCGAGCCGGGAAACGCCATCGACACTGAGAAATATGGGAAATCCGAGTTGAAGGAAAAATTACAGGCCCTTGACAGAAAGGTAATTCCGTGCTAAGATAATGGCGGTGGTATTATGTGGCATCAAGCTTGGAATTACGTATTGAATCACCCCGACAAAATCCTGGAATGGACGTTGCAACACCTTTACATTGTCCTGGTTGCTAACGCGTCGGCAGCTATCGTTGGAGTCTTGATCGGGATTTACATCTCTGGAAAGGGACGCGAACGCATTGCCAATACCATAATCTACCTTGCCAGCATCATGATGACCGTTCCGTCTTTGGCATTATACGGTATCCTGATGGGGATTCTCTCCGCATTAACGCTTCCATCGATAGGCTTTCTCCCGGTAGTGATCGCCCTTACCTTGTACGGGTTGCTTCCGATTATTCGCAATACCTATACCGCAATCCGCGAGGTCGATCCCGCGATGATTGAGGCGGGGAGGGGAATGGGGATGAGCGAAAGGCAAATCCTTACCACGGTTAAATTACCATTGGCCGTTCCGGTGATTATGGCGGGGTTGCGACAAGCGATTGTAATGAATATTGGGATTGCAGCGATTGGAGCCTACATTGGGGCGGGTGGATTAGGACAGCCGATCTTCCGCGGGATCGCCAACTACCGAACAGATCTTATTATCGTCGGAGCGGTATTCGTCTCGCTCCTCGCCATTATTATCGATTTCTTAATGGGGGGGTTGGAATGGCTAACAACACCAAAAGGTGTACGGATTAGGAGGAAGCGTTGATCAGTCTAGAGAACGTCGGAAAGACCTACACTGATGGTACCGAGGCAGTCAAAGATCTGACAATGGAGATCAAGCAAGGGGAGTTCTGCATATTTCTGGGTCCTTCTGGCTGCGGTAAAACAACCAGCATGAAGATGATCAATCGCCTGATCCCTCTAACAACAGGAACTATCTACGTCGATGGTGTTGATGCGCTGAAGCTGGACCAAAACGAGCTTCGGAGGGGTATCGGATATGCCATTCAGAACATTGGGCTCTTTCCGCATCGTACTGTTGCGGAGAACATTACGACCGTTCCCACTCTATTGAAGTGGCCAAAGCAAAAGAAGCGCAAGCGGGCCGAGGAGCTGCTAAACTTGATAGGGATGGATCCGAAAACGTTCATTGATAGATACCCGAGCGAGCTCTCCGGTGGGCAACAGCAACGAATCGGTGTGGCACGCTGCTTGGGAGCGGATCCTCCCATTCTATTGATGGATGAGCCGTTCGGCGCGATCGATCCGATCACGCGCAGTAAGTTACAGGATGAGTTCCTCAAGATCCAAGCGAAGATCAAGAAGACGATTGCCTTTGTCACGCACGACATCAACGAAGCGATCAAGATGGGAGACAAGATTGCCCTAATGCGCGAAGGAGAACTAGTACAATACGCCGACCCGGCTACACTGCTCGGCTCTCCTAAGAATGAATTTGTAAGGAACTTCATCGGGGCCGATCGGGTACTGAAAGGATTGCGTCTTCTTAGAGCAAAGGATGTGATGCAAGAGCCGCCGTTGACCGTCAAGGTGGGAGAAGACCCGATGCAGGTGAAGGCGCGCATGGAGAGCGAGAATTTGCGGTGGTCGATGTTGACCGAAGATGGTGCGCACTTCCTTGGTTGGATCACGTCTGAGGATCTCCAGGAATCAAAGTTAATAAGAGACGTAATAATGCCCCCCACAGTCACTGCGGTTCCTGATACGCCATTGAACGAAGCGCTGTCAATGATGTTGAATAGCGCCATCGGAACCTTAGCCATCTTGGATGAATACGAGAGATTGGTCGGTGTGTTGTCATTCCAGATTATCCGCGATGTACTGGGAGAGCAGGCGACCAATGATCAAGCAGAACCCTGTAAGGAAGACGAGTGAAACAGTACTTGATGCTTGCGATTTTATTGGCAGCTTTTCTTGGCGTGACGATCTGGATGACAAGCCTGGGGTCGGTGGGGATCTTCAAGGTAACTCCGGCAATGAAGATTGTATCCGCTACCCTCAGGCACCTGCAGATCGTTGCGGTAGCTGAACTGTTGGCTATTATTGCTGGAATCCCCATCGGTTTCTTAGCTACTCGACGGGCGTTTCGTTTTGTCTCACCTGTTCTTATTGGTATCGCCAACGTAGGACAGACAGTACCAACCCTGGCGTTTATTGGTATCGCGGCAGCGTTCCTCGGCATGGGGTACAAAGCTGCGGTCATCGCGCTGTTCGTGTACGCCACACTGCCGATCATTCGCAATACGTATGCTGGCATACTGTCAGTTGATCCGGCAGTCAAGGAGGCGGCTCAAGGGATGGGAATGTCAAAGTGGCAAGTAACCAGTAGGATAGAACTCCCATTAGCACGGCCCATAATCATGGCTGGGATTCGGACCTCTACCGTCGTTAACGTGGGAACGGCAGCGGTCGCCGGAATGATCGGTGCAGGTGGACTAGGGGCGATAATCATGACCGGCCTTGCTGTGCGCGTAATGCCGATCGTCATTCAAGGTGCAGCACCAACGGCGGCGCTAGCGATTCTGCTTGATGGCCTCCTTGGGGGTGTGGAAGAATGGATGACTCCACGTGGGCTTAAGGTGATGAAACAGGCTCAGTGGCAACAGCAATAACTGCCCTATCGAACTTTGAAGACGGAGAATTTAGTTGTTAGGAGGTGATAAAACCGCTGCTACAACTATCCGAAAGAGGCAAACAACAAATTTTAAAAGGAGGACAAAGCATGAAAAGCTTAAAAATTGCACTAGCGTTGTTGTTGGTGATCGCGGTTACAGGGGTTGTTTTTGCCGCACCCATCAAGATTGGAACGAAGAACTTCACCGAGCAGTTTGTTGTAGGTAACCTGATGTCAATTCTGCTTGAAAATCGTGGGTATGATGTTGAATTGAAGACCGGAATGTCGAGTACGGTCATGCGAGCAGCCCTGGAGTCAGGAGATCTCGATCTGTGTATGGACTATACCGGAACCCAATGGTTGACCTATACCGGCCATGCATTCAAGGGCGAATCACCTCAGGTGATGTACGCAAAGGCCAGTGCTTCTGATGAGGTGCGCGGGCTTGTTTGGCTCAAACCGATCTGGTGCAACAACACCTACGCAATCGCGATCAAGAAGGAATTCGCTGAGGAGAACAACGTCTATACCCTTTCTGACTTTGCAGCCTATGTGAACGAGAAGGAAGGAAAAGTTCCGTTTGCCAGCGACTTTGAGTTCTATTCCCGCCCGGATGGGATCCTGGGGTTGCAGCTCCATTACGGCTTTGTCTTCCAGCCAGATCAAATCACCACCGTCTTGCCAGGGTTAACCTTCGAGTACCTCAATACGGATAAGAGCGTTGCTTGCATGGTCTTTGGAACCGATTCCGCCGTTGTCAAGTACGGCTGGGTCGTGTTGCAGGATGACAAGAACTTCTGGCCGCCGTATGACCTCGCTCCCATCGTGAATGCAGGGACACTCGAGGCTAATCCAGGCCTGGAAGACGTACTCAATGAGCTCATGGCCGCCTTCCCGGAGGATCCGGCAGCAGCGCGCGCCGAGATGACCGCACTGAACGCTAAGGTAGATATCGATCTGATGGAGCCGGAGGACGCCGCCGCAGAGTGGCTCCAGGCAAAAGGGTTGATCGACTAATTCCGTAACAATCCAATCAAGTGTTCTAGGGGCCGGCGGTTGCGTCGGCCCCTTTTCTGCTCTTTTGAGAGGAGATCGTAATGGCAAATACGCGTGTTGACTTTACACTGCCCACCAAAGTGACGTTTGGTTCCGGTACACTGGTTGACTTGAGAGAAGAGATTAGCCGGTGCGGCTTTAAGCGCGTTGCCTTGATCACCTCGAAGGACCTTGTTGAATTGAAACTGGCCGAGAAGGTGGTTGTAGCGACAGAACAAGGTGGAGCTAAAACCCTGATTTTCAGCAGGGCCGCGAGCAACCCTACCACAAAGCTAGTAGCGGAGGGGGTCAAAGAACTGGAGCCATTTGACCCGGATTGCTTGGTCGGCTTCGGTGGGGGAAGTGCCATCGATCTGGCAAAGGGGATCGGAATCTGTCTCAGCCACAACTGCGACGATATCAGAGCTCTTCAAAGCGATCAGAACATAAGAACGCGTTCAGTACCGGTTATATGTATCCCCACTACCTCTGGTACGGGAAGCGAGGTGAACTACTGGGCCGTCATCTCCGATCCACGAACCAACGAGAAGCTCTCCATAGGAGATCCGAGGATGGCCCCACATATGGCGATCGTCGATCCAGAGCTGACCCTCACTCTACCGCGGAAGATAACCCTGTGGACCGGGATCGATGCTTTAACCCATGCTCTCGAAGCTTATGTATCCATTCTATCTAACCGCCTGTCTGATCTGTTGGCTTTGGAGGGCATCAAGCTCGTTCTTGAAAGCTTGGACCGTGCGGTTAACCATGGAGAGGACCTGGCAGCGCGGGAAGGTATGGCCCTGGCCAGTCTGCTTGCCGGGACGGCGATGCAAAACGTGGGTCTGGGTCTAATTCATGCCATGTCGCATCAGGTAAGCGGGTTCTACGACACGCCGCATGGGCTCACCAACGCTAAACTTCTCGCACCCGTCTTTGCATTCAACCTTCGTGAAGTGCCGCAAGAGAAGCGCACAAAACTTGATTCTCTGAGTAAAACGGTCTTTCAAGATCTCCTTGTGGATATTGATCGAAGGTATGACATTATTGACGAAGTTATCACCGTTCGTGAGAGCGACCTTGAGATCATGTCAAAGCAGGCGAGAGAGAACATCAACGCCAAGAGTAACCCGCGCCATCCCCAGCCGAGTGAGATTGAAAGTCTTTACCGTTCAGCATTTACGGTGGTATAACGTGCAAGATGCGAGAAATCAACCCCCTAGCCCTCTCCAACGATCAGGACAGCAAGCTGTTTGATTTTAGTGACAAATGTCTTGCCGGTTTTTCAAATAAGTCTTGTTAGAGCGGGAGACTGACTCTATAATGCTTCTCACTCGTTCGTTGATGAAAAGCGAGTAGTGCAGCAAGGGATTCTGCGCAAAGAGGGAAGAACATGCCACAAAAAGGGTTGCAGGGACGAAAACTGCACCTTCTCAGCACGAAAAAGGTCGAGCAGATTCACAAGACATCCTTGCGCATCCTTGAGGAAGTCGGAGTATCTGTCAAAGATGAGCGCTATTTGAATCTCTTTCGTCGCGTTGGTGCCTCAATCGACCGAAGCAAGCAAACTGTCCGTCTTCCGGCCGTTCTCGTAAGTGACCTTGTCTCGCTTGCTCCCTCTCAATTTTTGATGGCTGGGCGCACGCGAGAAAACGATATGTGGGTTGGCGATCGCCATGTCCATTTGGGGAGCGGAGGGGCTACAGTACGTGTCATAGATTTGGAGTCGGGGAATCTGCGTCCTTCTACGTTGCAGGACCAATACGATCTTGCTTGGTTAGTAGAGCACTTAGACAATGTACATTTCTACCAGTGCCCAGTTGTCTGTAATGATATTCCTAAAGAAATTACCACGCTTAATAGCTTTTACTCTGCATTGGCTGGGACGACAAAGAACGTTCAGGAATCCGCAACTGATTCCCAGGCAGTAAAGGACGTTATTACCATGGCCGCCATGATTGCTGGCAGCCGGGAAACGTTACGCATGCGGCCGTTCATCTCATTTGTTGCCTCTTGTATGATCAGCCCGCTTCAGCTGGATGCGCGAGTGGCCGGGATTGCGGAGGTAGCCATAAGGAATGGTATTCCTGTCGCCTTATCCTGTGCTCCGGTAACCGGATTGACGGCTCCAGCTACCCTGGCTGGATTATTGAGCCTTGCCCACGCTGAGCAGCTGTTCGCGATCGCCCTCTCCCAGATTATCGCTCCTGGGGCAAGGGTCCTGTATGGGATCGTTCCTGGCATTGCCGACATGTGGAACATGGGTTTCCGTGGGGGAGCAGTCGAGGCAGGGATGTTAAACGCAGCAGCGGTGCTGCTTGCCAAGCATATTGGGGTTCCCATCTACGCGGACGCTGGGGCAGCCGATGCAAAACTCCCGGATATTCAGGCCGGCTATGAAAAAGCACAGAATATTCTTCAGGTTTCGTTATCGGGCGGCGACTATATTCATCATGCAGCCGGCGTCCTTGACTCGTTGATGACGGTTGCTTATGAGCAATTTGTAATCGATAACGATATCAACGGCATGGCCCTGCGCGTGCTCCAGGGAATTAAAGTGAATGATGATACCCTGGCCTTTGATGTTATCAAGGAAGTTGGACCAGGCGGGCGTTTCCTTACACAGAAGCACACAATAAAGCACGCTCGTAGTGATGAATTCTATGTACCGTCACGTCTCACTCGGAAACATCTCCAGGCCCGAAATGGCGAAACAGACGACATTCGAGAAGGAGCCCGGCAAATTGCGCGTGAGATTCTGGATAAGGAGCGCATCGCACTTATTCCTGAGAACATCGATAGGAAGATTCGCCACCGATTCGATATTCGGCTCCCTTTGCCGTACAGGACCACAACGGCCGCCAAACAGAAAGCAGCAGTGGGACCTTCTCTAGAGGCCTAAACGTCTAGATACTGCTGCCTTTCCCAGTCTGTCACTGACTGGTTAAAGGCAGCGATCTCCTTCCATTTTTCCTGGATAAGATATGCGCTTGCCTCCAACCCGATTGCCTCTGTGATGACACTATCTGACTCCATGGCCCTTAGCGTCTGCTCAAGGGAAGGGGGTAGCGGCGCTATATTGTCCGCTTCTTTCTCCTCATCGCTCATTTGGTAAATATTCTTCTCTACAGCCAGCGGAGGATCGATAGAACGTTCGATCCCATCCATCCCCGCAGCAAGGATCGCGGTGAACGCGAGGTAGGGGTTAGCAGAAGGATCAGGAGAGCGCAGCTCAATTCGAGTTGCTTTCTCAGGATTGGGGGTCGCCGGAATACGAATAAGGGTCGAGCGATTCTTATGCCCCCAAGCGATATTCACCGGTGCCTCAAAGCCGGGGACGAGCCTCTTGTAGGAGTTGACCGTGGGATTGGTCAGCGCAGTCACAGCCCTTATGTGCTCAATCAGTCCTCCGATAAAGAAGCGCGCACGCTGCGAGAGCCCCAACGCATCTTGGGAATCGTAGAAAGCATTGATCCCATCACTGAGCAGCGAGATATGAACATGCATGCCGCAGGCAGCAAACCGAGCGATAGGCTTTGGCATGAACACAGCCTTAAATCCGTGTTGAGCGGCGACGCTCTTGGCGACAAACTTGATGATCATGAGACGATCGGCAGTCGTCACTGGATCGGCATACTCAAACGACAGCTCGTTGATGTGCGGTTCAATCTCGTGGTGAGACTTCTCGATCGGGATCCCCATTTTGAGAAGACTGGCAACGATCTCCTTGCGTACTGCCTCTTCCGCATCACCAGGGACGAGGGCGAAGTAGCCCGATTTACTGGCAACCTCGCTGCGGCTTGTTGGTATCTTCCCTTTTGGGAACAGGAAGAACTCCGGCTCAACCGCCATAAAGAACGTGAGCCCCCGCTTGGCAGCCGTTTGTAAGAAGCGTTTCAAGATGTAGCGAGGACTGTGGATAGAGGGAGTCCCCTCGGTGGTATAGGGATCAGCGATAACGCCAGCCGTGCTGTATCCCCCCTCTTGAGACTTCATTAGTGTTGGCGATGGATAGATCTTGAGGGTAGCAAGATCAGGCTTTAAGTACATGTCCGCATTAGCGATATCGGCGTAGCCTCGTATTGAAGAGCCATCGAAGCTGATACCGGCACCTAGCGCTCCTTTAAATTGCATAACAGGAATCTCAACACTTTTTAACTCACCCAATGTATCGATAAACAGGATGTTGATGAATAGAACGCCGCGTTCTTCGAGTTGCCGAAACACATCCCTGTGGTCTAGCTCAGCTGTTGCCATGGTCATCCCCTTTTGAGAAGATCTCCATTGGAGAAATAATTGATGCAAATCTTCTCACTATGAAGGTGATCCTACCTCAAAGAGAGGAATCGGTCAAGAGTGCTAGAAAAAGAGTTCGTTCTCTTCCCACAGCTCTTCCAGCTCTTCCAGGCGGGGGAGCGTTTCGGTTTCTGACTTGATGCTGACCGCTGTCGCAATCGCACATAGCAGGGACATTGCCGCAGCGAGGGAATCGATATATGATACAAAATCACACCGTGCTAATAGGTAATCGCTGGCGTGATCGACCAGTGGGGAGAGCTCTGAGTCGGTGATGGCAATGGTTTTAACACCCCTCTGTTTCGCTATGCGGAAGTCCCGGACAACGGCAGTGGTGTAACGAGGGAAGGAGATCGCAATAACTACTGATTGTTCTGTTGTAAATACTAATTCCTCCTGAAACTGTCCTATGCTCGTTGTCACGGCGACGGTATTGTCGATGGACTTCTTGAGAGCCATCTGCAAGAATTGTGCCAGGCAGCTTGACATCTTGTACCCGAGAATGATCACCTTGTCCGCTTGGACAATCCGATTGACCACGCGGTTCAGTGGTCGGACATTGAGATTGTGCAGTGTGTTCTCCAAATTTCTGATGTCGGTAACCAGAGATTGAACGGCAGGATTCTTGCTTGCTTTGAAACGGTGGCTCCCCTTAAGGCGGCTGAGGGTATTGAGCTTGCCCTGTACCTTATCCTGTAATGCGCTCTTCATTTCCGGAAACCCTGCGTAGCCTAGATCAATAGCGAGTCTGATCACCGTTGGTTCACTAACAGATGCCCGACGAGCAAGTTGCGCGGCTGTAAGAAAAGCCACTTCGATACAGTTATCTACAATATACTTTGCGGCTTGTTTCTTCTTCTCCGAAAGAGGTGTTGACTTAATCAATGCCAAAACGTCTTTCTCTCTCTTTGTCATACTGCTATTCTACACCCTGGATAGCCGATCTGCCAAGAGACTTGCCTCCCGTTAGTAGTGATAGATATAGTTTGCGGCCAAAACAGCTTGCCTTCTTGACACTCTAGCCCTCAGTCGCCGATATAGTCCCAATTTGGGTCTCTTTATCGTTTTGGCTGCTTGGAGGTCGCTTTTTTGAAGACTCTGATTGTCGATTCACGCTGCGATCGGTGTTGTGATACCTTGAAACGAGACGCCTTTTAAGTTCCCGCACATCGTTTACTGGAACAGCGCCGGATTCCACAAGCCGACGGATCAGTTTCGTCGCTTGTCCCCCTGTATAATCCCGCTCTTCGATCCCTTCCGGGTGAAGAACGTAGATACCGGTCTTGCTCTCTAGCTCTAAGGCGGCACGCAAGTTCAGTAGATTCCCCGGGCCAAACGGTGTCTCGCAGATGACCACGCCATCACTTGATCGCATCGCTGCGAGGTTCTCCTCGTACGCTCTTGTGGAGATGGGAGCAAACGGAGCCTCCGTCACGAGCGTAGCGCCTAGGTGTTGCGCCACCTGAAAGTCGGAGTCCAATGGAGAAACGACCCCCACGCTTAAGGAAAAGCGATCGGCGAGTGCGTGAAGTACGCTTGCGCCACTTCCTCCCCCGCAGACGATGTGTAGTTTGCCCAACGATGTCGGTGCTTCCATCTTCTGGGGGACTGTGCTGATGTAGATGGAATTCGTTACAGGGTTTTCCCCTACGACCACATCGGTCTGGAAGGCCTGCTTGATATTGGCCTCCGTCAAAACATCCGCCGGTCTACCAACGGCCAACAACCGCCCTCGGTGCAGTATAGCCACTCGATCGGCGTACTGGGCAGCTAGATTGAGGTCGTGAATAGCCATCAGCACGGTTAAACCGGCTGTAGTCTGTTGACAGACGATCTCCATAATCTGGAGCTGATGGTTGATATCGAGGTAGGTCGTCGGCTCGTCTAACAAAAGTACACGCGGGTTCTGTGCCAGGGCCAGCGCCAGGAAGACGCGCTGCTTCTCCCCTCCTGACAGCTCACGGATGGAGCGTTCAGCGAAGGGAACCACGTTGGTAAGCTCCATCGCTCTCCCGATCCACTGCTTGTCGGTCCTGGTCGCTCTTGCGAATCGCCCCCGATGAGGGATTCGTCCCAGTGCAACGATCTCGCGCACGGTGAAATCGAAACCGATCTCTCGCTCCTGCTCCACCACCGCCAGGTAGCGGGCAAGCTCCGTGATCGAGAGCTCCGGCAGCCGCGTCATATCGAGGTAGACCGAACCAAGCTCTGGGGAGAGAATTCCAGAGATGTTCTTAAGGAGTGTTGTCTTTCCTGACCCATTCGGGCCTACAACAGCGAGGACCTCCCCTTTAGGGACGGTCAGATCGATCCCATCGAGAAGAGGGGACCCATTGTAAGAGAATTTCAGGCCATCAACTGTGATCTCCATCACATACGCGCCCCTTTCCTTTTCAAGAGGTACAGGAAGAAAGGGGCCCCAAGGAATGCGGTGATGATCCCCACCGGCATCTCAGCGGGGCTGGCAACTGTGCGCGCTGCCATATCGGCCCAAACGAGGAAGATCGCCCCGGCGATCGCCGTTGTTGGCAGAAGATACCGGTGATCCGGTCCGATGATCAACCGCATGATATGAGGCATAATCAGCCCGACAAACCCAATCGTGCCAGCGAAGGCCACCGCAGATGAGGTGAGGAGAGTGGCTATCCCCAGCATGATGCGCTTACTTGTCTCCGGGTTGATCCCCAGGTGGAACGCCCCCTCCTCCCCCATGGAGAGCGCGTTTAGGTCGCGCGAGAAGGCGATCAATGTTACGCTTCCGAACGCAACGATCGGCGTTAATACGTACACGTAGGCCCAATTGGCTCGTCCCAATCCTCCCATGATCCAAAAGATGATATCGGTGATCTTTTCGCTCCCTGAGTATAGGAAGATGGTAAAGCTCGTCATGGCCGAAAAGAGTGCTCCTACTGCCACCCCAGCGAGGATTAACGTGTAGACCGAGGTCTTCTTGCTTCGTTCCCGTGCCAAGCGGTAGACGATCCCTGCCGCTAGAAAACCTCCTATGAGGGCCCCCAATGGGAGGAAGAGAGCCCCACGCAGATTCAACAGGATCACTAAAGAGGCACCGGTAGATGCGCCACTGGCGATCCCGAGGACGTACGGACTCGCCAGCGGGTTGCGAAACAGTCCTTGCATAGTCCCTCCGGAGATGGCAAGAGCACAACCGACCAGCAGGCCCAACAACACCCGAGGGAGCCTGATCTGGGAGATGATCAGGTGCGAGACGGACGGAGAACCATCAACGGAAACTCCGCGTCCTATCAGGTAAGAAAGTGTATCTGAGAAGGGGATGTGAACCGGACCGACGGCCATTCCAACAAGGAGGGTAGGCACTGTCAAGAAGAGCAGTGCCGCGAAAACCAACCGTCTGGAATAAGTTCTCTTCCGGTTCAACCATCCCTCCTCTTATTAGAGCCAGTCGCGTAAGCTTTTCCGCCTCTTTGCCGTTTTGCCTGCCTGTGCCGACAAGGCAGACAGGAGTGGGTAAGAACCCTGCGACCATAAATGATACAAGACTGTTCCCTTCCCCGCTCGCCAAGATCGCTAAGAACCGCTCTTTTCTTTCTCTTCTCTCCCGTTGTCCCTTCCCTTTGCGTACTTCACGTCCTTTGCGTGAAGCACAAGCTTTTCTCTCGCCTGCTCGCTGCACTCGCTCAAGGCCTGCCTGCATGCGGACACTCACAGGCAGGCGCGAAGATCGCTAAGAGAAGTCGTAATTCTTGAGTTGCAAATATCTCTTTCTCTTTGCCCCTTTATGCTGTCCTTGGCATTCTTTGCCCTGTCTGTGCTTCGTCAGCAGA
>JAYEFP010000024.1:0-3370 GCA_034715975.1 Candidatus Bipolaricaulota bacterium
CCTCGTTCTTGAAGTAGAAGAGGAGCGTCCCGATGCCACCGCCACCGACCAGGGCAATGACTGTGGCCATGCGGATGTTGATGTCCCAACGGTAGAGGGTGAACGCCAGGTATGACGGTATAATCTGTGGGATAACGCCGTAGATCACCACCTGCCACCGGCGGGCGCCTGTCGCAGCGATCGCCTCAAGCGGCCCCGGATCGACCGCCTCCACCTGCTCCGAGTAGAGTTTGCCCAGCGCAGCGATGGTGTGAAAGAAGAGAGCGAGCGCCCCAGCGAACGGATTCCCGAACCCTACCCACACGGCAAACAAGACGGCCATCAGGATCGATTCGATCGATCGCAACGCGTTGAATAGCGTGCGCATCACGGTATAGATGAGCCATCCGACAGCGTTGAAGCCCATGATGTTGCGCGCACCAAGGAAGCTGAGGGGAAAGGCCACGATGGCCCCTGTGACAGTGGCGAAAAAGGCCATAAAGATTGTCTCCATCATGTAGTAGGTGATAGAGTAGAGGTGTCCCCGCTCGTTCACGTTCTCGGTCAGATACGTGAAACTGGGGGTGACCAGATCGTGCCATATATGACCCGACTTGCTGACCCGATCCACCAACATCTGAAGGTTGATCGCGGTGATCTTCCAGCCGAGCCAAAAGGTTAGGCCAAGCAATCCCGCAACACAGAGACCACGATACGTTAGGTACCACTTTCTCGGCTTCTCCGGGGGGAGATCATCTTTGATCTTGGTTGCCTGGAACATGAACCCGGTCTTCTCCCCATCATGAAGGAGCATCCCGAGCGGTCGATCACCAAAGAGGACCAGCGGTTGGAGGAAAAACTTCAGATGCAACTCAACATACCGGCGCAACTTCTGGCTCATCGTCGGTGGAGCGTAATCTGGCCTAAGGAGTTTGAACCCAAACATGTTGAGGCCGATCGACTGGCCAAACGCGTGGCTGAGCATGGTCAGCTCGAATGTGGCCAGGATGACCACAAGCCAACCCCACGCGGGCAATGTGAGCCTGCCATAGAAATTCACGTATCGGAGGTACCAGTACTTGTTCAGTAGGTACATCACTCCATAGGCAACGTATCCCCACGAGGCCCAATCCAGCATGAACGCAGAGAGCCTTGGACGAAGCACTGCAAGACGATCCAGCAAGGAGTACTGCCTAGCGGACTTCGACTTCTTCGGCTTCTTCACCGTAGATCTCCTTGAATTTTGCCTCATCAATCTCGGTTGGCAGTCCTTCAAAAACGACCTCTCCGTCTTTGAGTGCGAGGATTCTGGTACCGTATCTGCGTGCCAGCGAGAGGAAGTGAAGGCTGGCGATTACGGTGACGCCGTCCTCTCTGTTCATCGTTTCCAAGTGATGCATAACGGAGTGCGACGTTGCTGGATCCAGGGCCGAGACAGGCTCATCGGCCATCAGAAGATCGGGTTGCTGCATTAGGGCACGGGCAATTCCCACCCGCTGTTGCTGTCCACCGGAGAGTTCGTCGGCGCGCTTGTAGGCCTGTTCAGTGATACCAACTCTATCGAGGTTAGCCATTGCCATATCAATGTCCTGCTTAGAGAACTTGTGGAGGGCTGATGCAGCGGGACTCACGTAGCCCATGCGGCCAGAGAGCACGTTGGTGAGCACGGTCGATCGCCTTACCAGGTTGAACTGCTGGAAGATCATCGCCATTCGCCGTCGCAGTTGGCGAAGCTGACGCGATGGGGCACGTGTCACGTCGATCCCGTCGAAGATAATGGTCCCGGCAGTCGGCTCGATTAGCCGATTGATGCAGCGCAGCAACGTAGATTTTCCCGAGCCCGACAGACCAAGCAGGACGAGGAACTCACCTTTCTTGACGGTGAAGCTAATGTCGTTCAGAGCGAGGACTTCGCCACGCTCATAGATCTTTGTCAAGCGTTCTACACGTATCAGGTCATCCATTATTTAGAGGACTCCTCACACTCTAGGCAAGGTACAGAGCAGAGAGATCTCGTTTCCCGCCAGTTTTCCCGCCTCCTGCTGTTCTTTGCTTCTTGGCGTCTTTACCGGAGGCACAAGCCTTTCCTCTCGCCCGTTCGTTGTACTCACTCAAGGCCTGCCTGCATACAGACACTCACAGGCAGGGCCAAGATCGCTAAGAAGAGCCTGTTTTATTTCTACTACCTGTGGTGCTTTCTCCTCTTCTTGCTGTTCTCTGCGCCTTGGCGTCTCTGCGAGAGAAGGCTTCTGTCCTTTCTCATTACCCATCACTGTTTCACGTCTGCCTGTGTCGGCGAGACAGACGGATCTTTGCGAGAGGGACAAGCTTTTTCTCTCTCGCTACGCTCATCTTTTGAGTCTTTCTCTGGGTTACCTTGCCTCAACTGCGAGGAACTAGAGGATCCTTTAAAAAATGCGGGAGAGGTCTCCCTCCCCCGCATGCAATTCAGTCTAGTTTGTCAAGACAATCCTAACGCTCCGGGATGGGAAGACCGAGAAGAGCGCGGTATCCGTCGTAGAAGCTATCGTCGATATCAGAGACGGCCGTCCACTCGTAGAAGTTTGGGTCGCCCCACAAGGCAGCACCTTCGTCTGTAGCAATATGGGTCTTGATTGCTTCAGCGACCTGAGTGGCAATATCGACCGGGAAGTCCGGCCCAAATGCGACGCAGTCGTTCGGGACCGGGCCGATGTTCATGATAACGCCGACCTCGCGGACAACGGTATCAAAGTCGTATGTCTTCTTGACTGCACGGCGCAGGTCGTAGCAGGTTCCGCGGAATTCCGGGCGGAAGAGATCGTTGTTCCAGCGATCCCACAGCCACATCTCCGGGTCATCGCCGAAGTCCCACCTGGCTCCCGACCAGTCGGAGGGGGGACCAGGAGCAGAACCGTAACCGGTGCAGAAGTCACCCTGCCCTTCGATCAGCGCGACCATCGAGTTGGTGTGTCCACCCGTAGTGACAATGCTGGAGAACTCAATTCCGTTCTGCTCGAAGAGCATGTTCGGGAGGACGTAGCCGGACGTGGATCCTGTATCGTTGTAGATCCAGACCTTGCCCTGGAGATCCTCTAACGTCTTGATCCCGCTATCGCGGCGGGCATAGAGACTGGCATAGTACCACGGATAGCCGTAACGAACCGATCCAAGCAGTGGATAGGCTTCTCCATCCGTTCGCTGGGAAATACGAATATACTGATCGGTCGTAGGGATTCCAAATACATCACCCTCGGACGCCGCAAACGCCTCGATCATCGCCGTGTAGTCCGCCTGCAGGCTTGGAACAATGTACAAGCCCGTCAACTCGAATATCGCCTCTGCGATCTGCTGTCCGATCTCTTGAACCGTCGCCCCTTCGGTCGACGGGACGAGAAGCATGTAGATCGGC
>JAYEFP010000025.1:0-3360 GCA_034715975.1 Candidatus Bipolaricaulota bacterium
GATTGTTGCTGATCACTGCACCTATTGTTGTGCTGTGAACTTGGGCTACGGCTCAGCGTGGCAGCCGAATGTTACCGGGTAAGCTACCGCGAAAAGAGCGAGCTTTCGTAGCGTGGGAGCTTGCCTCCCACGTTGCTCTGTCAGCCTGAGCTATGTCCTAACGTGGCAGATTAACTGCCACGCTACGAAAGAACAACAGCTTCTGTAGTTGTATTATTCTGAAAGCACAACAAACCTACAAGAGAACAGTGCCTTATCATTTGCCGTCAAGAGTTCGTTACCCACTCGAAACGACGAAGAGCCAATGATTCCCTCCCGGTTCAGGGGGACCGAATCCCAATGCACCCAGCTTTCGGATGAAAGCCCTGCGCTTGCAGGGCGCCCATCTAGCCACGCCCAGCGACCCTCTCCGCTTTGGGCATCATCTTATTGAGATCGATCCCTTCGATAACAGGGAGGTCATCCCCATGGCGGATCTTCACCAGAAGCCACCCCTCGAGGACAGACTGTAACTCCCTTTGACATTCCTGGAGCGTTTGCCCGAAGATGATGGTCCCCGGGCAGTCAGAGATCTCGCCAGAGTAAGTCCCATCCTCCAATTTGTCATACACAGCCTTACCCATCGCCTTCTGCATATACTCGGTTAACATTTCTCCCTCCTCCAACAGTCGATGAAAGCCCGGCTGTAATTATTGCTGAGGCTGCCAGTTAGAGCAACTCTCTCTATTCTAGGATGTTCACTACTTTATGAAGATACAGTCTCATATCTCCATCTCTGTCTCATGGTTTCATGCTTTGTCTTTGACCATTTACGATTCACAATTCACGATTGGCTATTCACTGCTTCCCGACCTTGGACTCGCTCTTACCATTTACCACTTACTACTCACTATTCACTGCTTCCACGCCATTCACTATTCACGATTCACCATTCACGGCTTGTTACTCATCACTTATCACCGCTTCCAGGCCATTCCCGAAAAGCAGCCTGTCCCCTTTTTCCACTTCATGCTACACTATTCCATACGCTAACGGTGATTTTATGGCCTATGATCTCCTCTACTTCTTGGATTAACATTCGGAGTTGAGGAACAGAGTATTCAGAATTGGAGGGGATTGCCATGCGATGGTGTTTGTAAATCATAAACTGATGTCTAGCTCCAGAGAAAGGGCCATCAAAGCCAAGCTGTCGTAAACGCCGAACAAAATCGCGTCGCTTACACGGCGTCCACCGGCTCACGGGTTGGCTCCTTGTTCAGATCAATATGTCCGATTACGGGCAGAGCATGCCTCAACTTCAGGCCTAGTAGAATCCAGTCTTCGAGTGTAGAACGCAGCCCATCCTCACACTCGCGCAGTGTGGTTCCGAATGCTACAGCCCCTTTGCAAGAGGGAATCCGCCCGCCAAATGTCCCATCCTCAAGCTTATCGTAGGTGGCCTGTGCCATCGCCTGTTCCACATACTCGCTCAAGACATATCGCATAGCCACTGGACACCTCCTATTCCCATCCCTATAGTAGCATCTCTCATACGTGGCAGCAAATCGGAAACCTTCAGCTCTTTTCCCGCCGTAGACTCCCCGACTCATGTCTTCGCCTCTGTCTCATGGTTTCCTGCTTTGTCCTTCACCATTTACTATTCACGATTCACCATTCACCACTTACGATTCACCTTTCCCCAAGCCAACAAACCCTACAACAAACACCAAAAGCAAAGATCTGAGCAGAAGATTTCGCCCCCAGAAGATTTCATGATCACTCTACGTTTTGCCGTTTCTCAACAGCCTTCTCTGCTGGAGGCTCCCGCATGGGGTTAATTACCTTGAATCCTTCAGTTTCGATGATTCGACAAAACCTCTCGTCTGCACAAACAACCGCCGAGATAGTCTCTGTGCCTTTAGATTTGATAACAGCAAGCTGAATAGCATCCAGTGCCCTAAGCGCATATTGAGGGGCGTACTGAATAAGCAGCCTTGTTGCCATATTCTTCTCTCGCTCTCCAAAGTTTAGCACCTCGTAGATTCCCTGATCAAGGTCGTTGGCAAAGAGCCTTCTTAAGTCCACAAACGCCTTCGCTGTGATTTCTCTTGTCCTTACCTTCAAGCCGATGGCAGAATAGAATTCGATGATACTCAGATCAGAAATGATCAATCGATCCGATGCTTCAAAGAGGCGCTCCACAACATCTGTGCCTTCCTCCCGATGATAATGTTTGACGAGGGCGCTGGTATCAAGGGAATAAGCCAAAGTGAGAGTACGGGGATTCATCCTCACCCTTTGCGCTCAGCGATGATCAAGTCGGAGAGATTGCCCTTAATAGAACTTAGCTCATGGCGAACTTGGGCTAGGGTAACCTTTGGATCAGCCTCGCTTTTGATGAAATCAAGGAAAGCTTCTCGGGATTCAGGTTGTCGTTTGGTCTGTTCTATGATCTCCAGTAACCTTTCCCGCTCTTTTTCCGACAGTTGTTCAACAGCCTGGACGATCCTTTCCTTGACCGAAATAGCCATCCAGATCACACTCCTTCTTCCCAATCTGAGTCTATCATTGCAGACAAACCCTTTAAAGTCAAGCCTCCTCAGTTGGAGAACGAGACCACTACCCCGCCGAATGACAAAGTTCCCGAACGTCGGTACCTACGCTCGGCCTCGGCACCGATTGCCTGTAATTCGAGCCCATTGGCCACTTGCGATTGTCTCCGCTTCGACTCTTCAAACTCTATGGACCCTATGAGCCCAACAGACTCAACGAACTCTATGAACCGCCCCTACACCCCATAATCCATCAATCCCTAATCCTCGTTTTCTACGCTCATCACTCATTACGCATCACTGCTTCCATGCCATTCCCCATTTACGATTTACGGCTTGTTGCCTCTTAATTCTTGAATCCTTAATCCCCTCTCCTCATCACTGCTTCCAGGCCATTCACCAAGCTCTCCCCATGTTTCCATTCGAATCATTCGTTCGATTCGTGCAATTCGTGATACCTCTTGTTGCTCATCGTGTTCTCGCTTCCCTTCGCGTCCTGTCTGTCAGAGCACGACAACAGACAGGCCTCTGCGCCTCTGCGAGAGGCACAAGCTTTTTCTCTCGCCCGTTCGCTATGCTCACTCAAGCCCTGTCTGCGTGCGCCTGCCTGTCACATCCGCGATGCAGACAGGGACACGCACAGGCAGGCGCAGGGCTCGCTGAGAAAGGCTTTGACTTCTGAGTTTCAAATATCTTTTTCTCGGTTCCTCGTCGTTTCGAGTGGGTAACTTGGAGTTGAGGTCAGATGGATACCGACAAGAATGCACCACGAAGAGCACGAAGGACACGAAGAATGGCATTAGGTTCAAGCTACAGCATCCGCAACCGG
>JAYEFP010000026.1:0-3354 GCA_034715975.1 Candidatus Bipolaricaulota bacterium
CGCCGAAGTTCCAAGCATACGATGAGATCGAACCATCGGTGTCGTTCGAGGCAGATGCGTTGAACTGGACCCAACCACCGGCGATCGGATTCGTCGGAGAGAAACTGAACGCGGCTGTCGGCGGTTGGTTGACGGGCGTAAGCGGTGTAAGAGTCACGTTCAATGTGCGCGTTCTGTTAGCAATCACGAAGATTCCGCGGTTGTAGTCCGTGTAGCCGCTCTTTCCGACTGCTACCTGGTGATACCCCTGCGAGACGTACATGCTGCGTGAGGTGTAACCAACGAAGGCACCGTCGATCGTGATCCATGCACTGCTTGGCACCGAATTGATAATCAGTGTCCCGTAGGAGGGGGCATATCCGGAGACAACTTCGAAGCTTGTCCAGTCCTCTCCCCACTGCGGATCAGGAACGACTCCCATGAGCTGTCCCTGAAGCTGTAGCTTGAACGCGTTAGGATCGCTTCCCATAAGCGGAAATGGGATCGTTATCTGAAACTGCGGAGTGACGTTCAGCGGAACTGCGCTAGCGATTAGCTGCAGGTACTCGGTCCCTGTCGGCTGGACTACACTCAAGTTGTACCCCGAAGAATCCGGGAGTACATGCTCGCCAGCGCTCACACGGTTGTTCTGTGAGTAGTAATTTGGGAAGAGCAGGCTTACCTTGCCCGCCGCGTCGATATCGTAGATGTAGACGTAAGCATCTTGATTCACCTTGAAGTGCACCTGCATCTTCTCTCCAATCGCATATGCGCCCTTATCCACCCAGATCTGCGCAGTCAAACCGGACGTATCCGGCGGAGTTATCAAAATCCCTTTTGGAGCCACACCTTGAGCCATCGATACTGCGCCGACAAACGCCATAAGCGCAATGAAGGCGAGGACGATTCCTGTTCGTTTAGTCATTTCTTCTCCTCTTACTCGAATATTTTGAGTACAACGGTCGTTAAATCAGCTGGAGTAACGCGCTCCAAAACAAGCCGCGTATCTTCCGGCTGTACTATTGGCACTTTCAAGCCAGCAAGATCGGTGAGGCGATCGCTCACCTGCTGGTACAACAGATGCCCCTCAAGCGGGCTTCCGCCTGACTCCACGTAATCAGCCAAAGAGTCAGCGATTTCACTTACCAACGTATCAAAGTGAACTAGAGAAAGCGACTGCGACGTGGCCTTCGCCCCAGGGGGAGTGCTGAAGATTCCCTTGGAGTAGAGCGTATCCCGTGTCGCACTGAGCAAGTATTCGCGTTGTGTCAAGCCCAGTATCGGTGGTTGTCCCTTTGCTCCGTTCAAGATCAAGGCAAGAGGAACGCTGCGTGCCATCCCTTCTTCTGCCTTCTCCACAAGTATCACTACCGGCAGAGCGTCCTGCAGTGTGTGTGCTACAGTGATTAGAATCCCTTCCTTGTCCCCTTGTTCCCCTTCGTATCCAATCAATCGGTTAATCATGTGAAGAGTACTTGCCACTTGCAGTCGCCCTTGCGCAAATCCCAGCGAAAACGCACTCATGATCTCCTCAGCGTGGCTTGGTGTTAGGGCGATGAGCGCCTGTTGAACGTCGCTTGCTGTCGGCTCTGCACTGAGAACAACAGAGCTTGCCATCAGCAATATACCCACCAAGAGAACGCTGAGCAAAGTCCTCATACCCCTTCTCCTGCCTGCCCCACGTAGCGTACGGAGTTGTACTCTCCGAAGCTGTGGACGTATCCATCAGCGAGTGGATCTTGTCCCCACCAGCGGCCGTCGACCACGAATGCATACTCGTAGCGTCCGTCCGGAAGGGGAATGTTCGCCGTCCATATTCCATCGCCATTCTCATCGGCAAGGGGGGTTGCCTCCCATCCGTTGAAGTTTCCGACAACGCTTACACTGTTTGCTCCCGGCGCAGGCATAACGAATAATACTTGGTTCTGACTGCCGATGGTGCTTGCTATCACCGGAGTAAGTGCTGGTTGATGAGAAGAAGAAATCTTCCCGGCAAGCAACATACCCAGCGTCAGAAAGACGACTGCTGTCAACCCGACCGTCGCCAATTGTCCAATGCGTACACCACGCGTTGGAGCGAGCATTCGCCGGAAGAAATCAAGTAAGCCCCTTCTCGGAATGCGTCCCTCTATTTCCGCGACGACTCGCTCTTCCAAGCGATCGATGCAGTACGCCTCTTCCTGCACTTCCCGGTGCAGTGTCTCTGAGAGCGCCTGATCCAGATTATCTACTCTCATGGTAGACCACCCCGTCTTTTTCCATGTCTTTTTTTAGTAGCAACTTACCACGATGAATCCTTGTCTTGACTGTCCCCTCCGGAAGGGAGAGAACCTCAGCAATCTCTTTGTATGAAAGCTCGTTGTAGTAGCGCAATACGAGCGGAGCACGGTAGCTTGTCGGCAAACGATCAACGGCTGCATGCACCGCATTTACCCGCTCTTCGGAAGCGACAATATGCGCCGGATCGTTTCCTCCGTTCACATAAGCAGGAGGGGCAATGACCGGATGGTAGCGCCGATAGCGAAGGCGATTTCGGCACAGGTTCGATGCCACCGTGAACAGCCAAGTGGAGAATTTCTTCTCCAGCTTATAACGATGGAGGTTCGTATATGCGCGGATAAACGCATCATGGGTGAGGTCCTCGGCATCGGCACGGTTGCGCAGGAAGCCGAGGCAAAGACCGAACACGGCCTCTTTGTAGCGCACGACGACCTCTCCCCACGCATCGGTCTCTCCCGCTAGTGATGCTCTCAATAGGCTCACCTCATCCTGAACGTGATACACGCTTCGCCCTCCTCCGCACTACTATACACCCGTCGTCCTAGAAATGTTTCGTCATCGACATCGGTCACCTCATCCCGGGACGAACCTGCCCCTTGCCATTGGCCGTCGTCCATCGCACAATGAGGTGGGCAAGATGTAGACTGGGATCAAGACAGCACTCTATTGCAGAGAAGCTCTTATTGATAAGGAGGTTTGCCAAATGCCTGCAACGGGAAACACGGCTACGCGAGGAAAGAGAAAGGTCCTCATTACAGCACTGCTGCTGATCGGCCTCATGGTGGGGCTCGCTGCCTGCCGGGGATTCTTCGGACAGGCGCCGATCGCAGTGCTTACGTACACCCCGCCAACGGACACGGAAGTGCCAGTGACGATTACGTTTGACATCAGTGGATCAAGTGATCCGGATGGGGCCATCGTCAGCTACGAGATTGACTATGGTGATGGAAGCACGCATGCTGATACCGACGTTACGGATGTCCTAACGCATACCTACAACACGGCCGGACCGTTCACTGTCACGCTCACCGTGACGGACGGAGATGGAAGAATCGGGAAAGACTCAAAGATCATTGCAACTATTGGCCCGGTTAT